>NZ_JALKFW010000001.1:0-89069 GCF_023243055.1 Frankia sp. AgPm24
GGGGGCCCCCACCCGGGGGGGGCGCCGGCGGCGGCGGGGGCCCCGGGGGCGCCCGGGAACCGGGCGGCCCCCGGGGGCCCCCGGGGCGTCGCCGGCCCGACGGCCGCACGTCCCGCCGGGCCCGCGGCCGCCACCGACGGCGGTGCGCTCAGCGCGGGCCCGGTGGTGAGCGGCCGGGCGGAGAGCCGGGCGGCCCATTCCCCCAGCCAGATGACGATCCGGTCGCCGGCCATCGGACCGGCGATGAAGAAGCCCTGCACCTCGTCGCACTGCCAGTCTGCGAGGGTCTGCCAGGAGCGCTGCGTCTCGACCCCCTCGACGACGATGCGCATCCGCAGGGCGTGGGCGAGCCGGACGGTGGACCGCACGATCTCCGCGGCCGCCGGATCGGCGTCAAGATCACGCAGGAAGGTGCGGTCGAGCTTCACCTCGTCCGCGGGCAGTTCCCGCAGGTAGGTCAGCGAGCAGAAGCCGGTGCCGTAGTCGTCGAGGCTGACCCGCACCCCGTGGCGGCGCAGCCCCACCAGGGTGCGTCGCGCCGCGTCCCGGGCCTCGACCAGGGTGTCCTCGGTGAGCTCGATGACCAGCACCGAGGACGGCAGCCGGTGTCGGGCCAGCGCGATCCGCACGACATCGACGAACGAGGTCTCGACGATGACGGACGCGGGCACGTTCACCGAGACGGTGAGGAAGACCCCCCCGGCCCGCCACCGCGCGCAGTCGGCCAGCGCCTGGTCGAGCACGAACCGGGTGAGCCGCGGCATCAGCCCGGCCCGGTCGACCTCGGTGAGGAACGCCCCGGGCCCACGCAGGCCGTCGACCGGATGACGCCAACGCACCAGGGCCTCGACCCCGCTGATGCGGCCACTGCGCAGGTCCGCCTTGGGCTGGTAGGTCACCTCGATCTGGCCACGGTCGAACGCCTGGCGCACCTCGGCCCGCAGCAGCAGCCGCGCCCGGTTGACGGGTGCCTCGCCGGGCTGGCCGTCCCGGGTCCGTTTGTGCGCGTGCATCGCCTGCTCGGCGTGCCGCAGCAGTTCGTGCACGGTGCGGCCGTGCTGCGGGGACCGGGCGATGCCGATGCTCGCGTCCGGCCGGACCGGCGTGGCCGCCAGCATGACCGGTGGTTCGAGGGCGGCCCGCAGGTCCGCGGCGACCCGTTCGCAGCGGGCGGCGTCGATCCCGCGGAGCAGGACGGCGAACCCGTCCCCGTCGATCCGCGCCAACAGGGTGGACGCGGGCAGCGCGGCGCGCAGACGGCGACCGACCGTGGCGATCAGGCGATCGCCCTGCTCGTGGCCGAGCGCCAGGTTGACATCCCGCATCCCGTCCAGATCGAGCAGCAGCAGCCCGACCGGGGCGACCCCGCGGGAGCGGTGCCCTCCCCCGCCGAGCCAGCGCCCGGCGACGTCGAGCAGATGCCGCCGGTCAGGCAGCCCGGTCAGTTCGTCGCGCCCGGGTACGCGCCAGCCGGCCCCACCGCCACTCGCCGCCCGGCCACGCAGCCGGGTGAGACCGAAGGCGACCGCGGTCAGCAGAAAGGTGGCCAGGGAGGCCAGCAACGCCGACATCACGCTGGACGCGACCCGCGCCGCATCCGACGTGCCGGCCGGAGACGCCGCCGCGGAACGAAGGCCGACCTCCACCCCGCACACGAGCACGATCACCGCGAACAGGACGCTCGCGAACACGATCGCGCGGATCACCTGGCTGGTGGAGCCGGTCTGGCCCGGACGCCCGACCCGCTCGACCCGCTCGAGCTGCCCGACCCGCTCGACAACGGTCGCTATCCCGACCGCCGCCCACCCGGGTTCACGCGCCTGGGCGGGCAGCCGCCCGGCCCCGACGATCCGGCCCGCCACCCCTGCCGTGCCAGCTCCGCCAGTCTGCCCGGGACCGTCAACCAGGCCCGCACCCCCGGCCGGCCCGGTCACCACCTGCGGCCCGGCGTCCAACGCCGACCTGCAGGTGTCGACCGGCCCGGTGACAGACAGCTGTACCTGTGGTGCCCCCTTGCCCACGACGCACCCGTCGCGAGGAGAACGCCCATCCGGGTCCGGACCTGAACCCGCCGGGTCGCGGTCCGCCGGGTCGCGACCGCTCAGCCCGCCCCTCCCGGTGTGGGCGGCCGCGTGTCGGGAGGTTCGCATCTGGTGCGCCACTCGACGCCTGCCGTCGACGTGGACCGCTGACCAGCGCCCATTCTGATACCGCCATTTCATGGAATTCCCCCGAAGACGATCCCGCCACGGACCCACAACCACACGCGTCGACCACAGGGGCTCTGGCCTGTACACCACCGCCTCCATCAGGCGCGGCTGCCGCGATGCCGCAGGCACCGATGCCCACACTTTGCGAGCGTAACGCCGCCCATGGCGCAGGATATCCGATGACCGACTTTCCGCCGCCCCCAGACCGACCACCACGCCACGGTCCGCGGTGCCGAGATGGGCTCCCTGTCGACCAAAGCACAAAGGAACATCGAGGGCTTTCCCGCTCTGACGACGGGACCACGCCGTGTCCATTCCACCGAATCATCGGAAGCGCGGGCGGCCGTCGCCCCCCGTCCACCTCGGCCCACTGGTTGCGATTTACGACCCACTCAACTACCCATAGTTACCTGACCATTCGGCAGAACCGTCTCCACCGCAGGAAAGACCACAAACATCAGCAGGGCCACCACGCCCAGCAGCAGCAGTGCGGCTACCAACGGCCGCACGCGACCGGAGCCGGGGAGGTGGCGGTACAGCCAGGCGTACATCGTCGGCGCCTCCTCGCGCATTCACCCGACAGCCAGCGCCGGCGGCGGGCCGGCCGACTTCGCGGTGGTGTCCACCAGCTCGCCATACACGATCAGTCGATGACTGGCCGAATATTCAGGATGACAGGTTGTCAAGGTGATGAGGCTCTTCGCCGGAACCTCTCCCGCATGCTTTGGCACGGGATATGTAACATCTACCCGATTTGGGGTCACAACCTCGGAGCCAGAGACTCGGTACGTGTAGTAACGATCCTGAACCTCGACGACGATGGCGTCACCGGGCTTCAATTCATCCAAACGATTAAAAGGTTTTCCATAGGTGGTCCGATGCCCCGAGACCACGAAGTTCCCGATCTGACCGGGCATCGCCGTACCCGGGATATGCCCAGGTCCGCGACGCAGGTCCGCCGCCGAGACGCCCTGCACGACGACGGGTGCGTAATCCCGTCCGAGCCGCGGAACCCGAAGAATCGCGACACCGTCGCCGAGGGGCACCACCGGTGGGGGTGGTGCCACCCGAGGCGCGGACGGCGCCGGCACCCGCGGCGCCGGGCGGCTCCACGACTGCTCGAGCTCATGGTGCAGGCGGTCCTGGGTCCGGGCGGCGAACAGGTCCGTGACCCACAACTGGTAGACGAGGAACAGGACGACCAGCACCCCGGCGGTCATCAGCAGCTCGGACAGACCCCGCCCCAGCCGCCCCACCCACACCGGCCGCCCGCCACCACCGGGACCACCACCGCCGGGACCACCACCACGACCGCGGCGACCGCGACCGCGACGATCTCGCTGACCGCCCTCTGCCGCCAGCCAGCCGTCCGCGGGGGAACCGGCGCGCTGCGTCGGCGGGCCGGCGACCGAGCCGTCCGCCGCCTGCTCATCCGCACCCATGGGGATCGACGACGCATCAGCCACAGCCCGACTATGCCACCTGGTGACTACTCTGCGTGAGCATTGGGGCAAGGGTGTCGTGGCGCGAACCAGGAGACGCCGACACCGCCACCTTGCCTCACGGAGTGAGACGATTCTGTTACTCTCTGTTTCGATCCGGCGCGAGAGCACGAGAGCACGACTGCCGTGCGCTCCGTTCCCACCGCGCACCAGGCCAGGGGGCCCGATGAAGACCGTGGCCATCATCGTCCACTGGGGTCCCAGCGCTCCCACGGTGGACGTCGCCGAACGGCTCGAGGCCTGTCCGTCCATCGCGCAGGTCGTGGTGGTCGCCAACGACCAGAGCGCGCGTCCACCGGACCTGCCCGCGGCGTCCGCGTGGTTGATCCCCCCACGCAATCTCGGCTTCGGTGCGGGCTTCGCGTTCGCCTGCCGCGACCATCCGGGCGCCGAGGCGTTCCTGCTGGTGAACAACGACATCCGGATCGACGAGGCCACGATCACGGCCTGTCTGCACCTGCTGCGCGGCACGAACATCGGTGTCGTCGCCCCGACCCTGGTCAACGGGGACGGCCTGCAGTCCGGTGCCGCCCGGCTGAGTCCCGTCCTGGTGGCGCCGCGAGCCCGGCGTCCGCCGCAGGATCGGCCCTGCGAGGCCGACTGGGTCACCGGCGCGGTGATGTTCATCAAGATGGACGTGCTGCGGCGCATCCCCTTCGACGGCCGGTACTTCCTGGGCTTCGAGGATGTCGACTTCTGCTACCGCGTGCGCGACGCCGGCTGGAGCGTGGTGCTCAGTCCCGCCCGCGCGTGGCACACCGGAAGCACGACCATCTCGCGTGGCGGCTGGAGCTACTACGTCGTGCGCAACCGGTTGTGGTTCACCCGGCTGCGCGGATGGCGGCTGCGCACCACACTGGTCGCCGCGACTGCCGCCGCGGTCGTGCTGCCCCGATCCCTGCTGCTGGATCTGGCCCGCGGACGTGGGTTCGCCACGTCCGCACTGGTCCGCCATGGTCTTCTGGACGGTCTTGGACCGATTCCCCCGCTCGGCGAACCGCATGCCGACGAGCCCCGCGCCGCGCGATGGACCGCCTGGTCATGACCCCGCCATGACCGTCCCGAGCAGGGCGGGGCCACACCGATCCGGCTGGACGGACTCAACCGCCCGCGCGCGCCACCGGAGACCGGGTCGGGGCGGCGGCGGACGCGGCAGCGGTGGGCGCGGCAGCGGTGGGCGCGGCGGGCGCGGGCGCGGTGACAGTGGGCGCGGTGGCAGCCGGCTGTGCGGCATTACGCCGTGGCCGGGGCGCCGTGACGGGCCGGGTGCCGATGTCCGCGGGACGGGCGGCGGGCAACGGGCGCAGCGGCGCGGTCAGAAACAGCGACTGCCAGGCGTACAGGTTCGGCATCTGGCGCAGGACGAACCGGTCGGCGCCCCGCACCCAGCCCTCGGGCAGGAACTCCCGGCTGCGCCACCACGGCAGCCCACCGGTCGAGGCATCGGCCAGAATCCGCAGCCCGCCGGACACCAGCAGGCGCCGGGCCGAGGTCACGGTGAAAAAGCGCAGGTGGGTGGCATCCATCAGGCCGGTCTCGGTGTACTCGAAGTGTCCGAGCAGGAACTTCGCCCGCTGCCGGTAGTGCAGCACGTTCGGCAGCGCGACCAGAATCCGGCCGTCGGGCGCCAGCACCCGCCGGGCCTCGCGCACCAGCGGCGTCGGGTCGGCGAGGTGCTCGAGGATGTGCGAGAGCACGACGAGTTCGTAGGAGCCGTCCGGGGCGAAGGGCAGGCCGTCGGCGAGGTCGGCGAGTTCGATCCGGTCGCACTCACGCCCCGCGGCGGCCCGCTCGGACGGGTCGTTGGTCACGCCGGTCACCTGCCAGCCACGTTCTCGCAGCAGCCGGGCGTTGTCACCGGCGCCGCAGCCACAGTCCAGGGCCCGTCCCGGTCGGATGTCGACGAGGTCGAGCAGGTCGGGATTGCCACCGTTGCGATACCGCAGGTCGAGCTCCATGGACGACTCCTTGTCACCGTCGGTGCGGCACACGGCCGCGAGCCCACGGCCGTACGCGGATGTGCACTTAGAGTAACGCCAGCGTGACGCCGACAGGTTGAAGCAGTCGACACCACGACCGCCGCAACGGCTGCCGGGCTCATGCCAGTCACAAAGGAGCTCCCATGGAACCGGGCATCGAAGCGCCCAGGAATCCCCACGCCGACGGCGAGCCGGCGCGCGCACCATCACCCGACACGCTCACCGCGCCACCGCGCGCCCCGTCGGGCGTGGCGCGGCTCATCCCCCGCCCCCGCCGGGCCGACCAGGCCACGCAACCCGCGTCCACCAGCGTCGCTGGCCATCCCAGCGGCACCGCGCCCGGCGACAGCACCGGCGGCGAGACCCTCGCCCAGGTGTTCACCGGCCCGAACTGCCTGTCCGCGCAACGGCTGATGTTCGCCTGGGTCGTCCTGCTGCTGCACGGACTGGCGCTCAGCGGTCACCACACCCCGGCCCTGGGCAAGCACGAGTACGACGCGGTGGCCCTCGACGGTTTCTTCGCCATCAGCGGCCTGCTGGTGACACACAGCGCCCGGCGGCTACCACTGCGTCGGTTCATCCGGCACCGGGCGCTGCGCATCCTGCCGGGCTTCTGGGTCTGCCTGATCTTCGTCGCGTTCGTGATCGCCCCGCTGGGCTGGCTGCACGTCCATGGCACCCTGCACGGCTATCCGCTGACCGGACCGCACGGCGCGCTGCACTACGTCACCGACAACGCGCTGGTGCGGATGCGCTTCTACGACATCGGCGGCACCCCGACGGGCACCTTCTTCCCCGCGCCCGGCTCCACCGCGCCACTGGCCTGGGACGGCTCGATGTGGTCGCTGTGGTGGGAGGTGCAGTGCTACCTCGGGATCCTCGCGCTCGCCCTGGTCGGACTGCTGCGCCGCCGACCGGTCCTGGTGATCGGCGCGATCACCCTGGGGCTCGCCCTGGTCGAGGCCCTCGGTCCCGCCGGTATCCTGCCGGCCCGGCTGTCCCCGGACATGTTCCGGTTCGCGCTGAACTTCCTCGCCGGTTCGATCGTGTGCCTGTACGCCGACCGCATCCCGGTCTCGGGCCGAATCGCCGCCGTCGCCGGGGTGGTGTTCGTCGGTTCCCACTTCGTCCAGGACATGCCGCTGATCTCGGCGATGCCACTGGCCTACCTGTGCGCCTACCTGGGCATCCGGGTGCCGCTGCACCGCCTGGGCACCCGCCGGGACCTCTCCTACGGTCTGTACATCTACGGCTTTCCCATCCAGCAGCTGGCCACCGTGTACGGGCTGCACCGCCAGGGGATCCTCGTGTACCTGCCGGTGACGGTCGTGGTGACGGTGGTGCTCGCCGCGGCCAGCTGGTACCTCGTCGAAGCGCCGGCGCTTCGCCACAAGTCCCCCCGCCCCAGATCCCGACCCGGCGCCCACAGCACGCGCGCCATCCGCAGAACCATTGGCACTGTCGGCACTGATACGGCCACGTTGAGCTCCACTGACACGGGATGGCGCGCGAGACGACTACCAGAGGAATGATTACCATCACCTTCCGTGCAGCTACTTCGACGGATCTCTCCCCCAGCGCCGGATGCCGACCGCGCCGCCCGCGTCCTGCTCCTGACCCTCTCCAGCGGGCTCGGTGGCGGCATCGAGCGCTACCTCACGACGGTGGAGGAGACCCTGCGCGCGGGCGGCGCCGAACTGACCAGGGTTGACATGCTCGAACCCGGCGTCGAGGCGACCCCGGGCAACCGGGCCCGGTTCGTCCGCCGGGCGCTGAGCACCGCCCGACGCTTCGGCACCGCCGACAGTGTCGTGGTCGGTCACGCCAACCTGATCCCGGTCGGTGCGGCCGCGCTGCGCCTGACCCGGGCCCGGTTCGGCCCCGTGCTGTTCTACGGCACCGACATCTGGAGCATGCGCGCCGCCGACCGCGCCCTGCTGCGCGCCGACCCGCTGCTGCATCCGGTGACGATCAGCTCGTACAGCGCGGGTGCGCTGTCCACCGTCGGGGTGGCGCCGATCCTGCCGCCGGGGATCTCCCCGGCGTGGCGCACGACGCTGCTCGGCGAATCGAGCCGGCGCCGACCGTTGCCACCGGTGCCCACCATGCTCAGCGTGTTCCGGCTGGCCGACTGGTCCGGCAAGGGCGCCGCCGTGCTGCTGGCGGCGCTCGCCACCATCCGCGCCGAACTCGGCCCGGTGCGCCTCGTGCTCGCCGGGCAGGGTCCGGCGCCGGGCGCGCTGCACGAACTGGTGTCCGCGCATCCCGACACCGAGGTCGTCGAATCCCCCGCGGACGAGGAACTCGCCCGCCTCTACGCGACCGCGGACCTGTTCGTGCTCTGCACCCGCACCCACACCCCCACCCGCGGCCGCCCGGCCAGCGGGGAGGGTTACGGCATCGTCCTGCTGGAGGCGCAGCTCGCCGGCTGCGCGGTCGTCGGCCCCGCCTCCGGCGGCAGCCATGACGCCTACCAGGACGGTGTCACCGGCCAGACCCCGGTCGACGAGTCCGCGGCGGCCCTCACCGAGATCCTGCGCGGCATGCTCGCCGACCGGGCCCGCCTCGCCCGCACCGGACGGCGCGCCGCCGAATGGGCCGAGGCCGCCACCCGCCCCGACGACTACGCCCGGCTCGTCTTCACCGCCCTGACCGGACGCCCCGCCGCCCCCACCGAGCCCCCGGACCTGCCCACCCAACCCGCCGGCCGGCCGACTCCCACCCGCTCCACCCCACCGCCCGCCCGCCCCGCCCAGTCGGCCGGCCGCGTTCCCCCCTCCCCCGGCCGCCCCTCGCCGTCGGGACCCGGTTCCGCCTTCCCCCGGTCCAGGTCCACGCCATGAGCGCCATGAGCGCCCCGTCCGCGGCGTCCCTGCTCGTCGACTGCGCCGGTGCGCGGGTCGGGGGCGCGAAACGCCTGCTCAACGAGTTCGACCTCTATCTGCGCGACCGCGAGCTACCCGGCCTCCACACCATCGGACGCGACCGGTCCCTCGGCGCGACCTGGCTGCTGCGACGCGAACGGGAACAGACCCGCGGCATACGGTTCGACCGGTCGCTGGCACTGAACAACGTCTCGTTCGTGACCGCCGGGCGGGAACGGCACGTGCTCGTCCACGGCGCCCAGCACTTCCTGCGCCGCACGGAGATCCGCCAGCTCGGCCGCCGGATCAGCCCCGCGGTGCACGCCCAGGCGCCGATCGTCTGGGCGGCGCTGCACCGGGCCGACCGCATCTTCGTCCCGTCGACCAGCATGGCCGAGCGGGTCGCCACCTACGTCCCGTCCGTGCGCAACCGGCTGATCGTCGCCTTCAACCCGGTGACACCCCCCGACCCGGCGTCCGCGCCCACGTGGAAGGACCCCGCGGGCGCGACCGAGACGACCGGGGCGCGCGGACGCGACGGCGATCCGGTCGACTTCCTGTGCCCGGTCGTGATCCTGCCGCAGAAACTGCTGACCGGACGGCTACGCGCCGGACTCGCCGCACTCGACATCCTCGCCGGCCCACCGCACCGCACCGATGCCACCCTGAGCGTCACCGGTCGCGCCGATCAGCTCGAGGATCCGGCTGTGGCCCACCATCCCCGGCTACGCCTGGTCGGCGAGCATCCCGCCGAGGCCGTCATCGCCATGATGGCCCGCTGCGACGGCATCTTCTTCCCGCTGGAACTGGAGTCGTTCGGCTATCCGATGGCCGAGGGCCGCATGATGGGCGTGCCGGTGATCGCCCGCGACAGCGCCCACAACCGCGAGATCGCCGGCCCCGCCCTGGTCGGCTACCAGCGGGAGTCCGCCGAGGACATCGCCACCGCCCTGCACGCCGCCCAGGCGATGTCACGCTCGGCGACCCTGAAGCCCGACGAGGGCGGCCACTTCGACCGCGGCCGCTACTTCGACCAGCTCCTCGGCCTACCCCCCGCCCACTGACCGCGGATTCCCGACTCGCCGACCACAGCACCCCCGCCGGCCCGCCCACGCTGATCCGTGCCCGCTGATCCGTGCCCGCCGGCCTGCCCCCCGGTCAGCGATCCACGAGAAGCGCCTAGTGACCGAGCGGGTCGAGGTCCAGCCGTTCGAGGGAGTCGAGGTGGCCGGGCGGAGTGGACTGCGCCGGTACCGCCGCGGCGAGGCCCCGGTGCGGCGTGGCACCAGCCGTCGTACCAGCCTCGGCCGGCCCGCCGATCTCGTCGTACGCGCCGATCTCGTCGTACGCGCCGAACTCGTCGTACGCGCCGAACTCGTCGGACCTGTCGGACCCGGCGGACCCGGCGGACGGCCGGGGTGGAGTCAGGTCGAGACGACGGGCGACGACGAGGTGCTGGCCGGTGACGTCGTCGTCGACGTCGACCAGGGTGGACATCGGGATCAGTTCCAGTTCGCCGAAGCCGGCATCGGTGATCAGCCGGCGCACCTGGTCGGCGGACCGTCCGAAGCAGTTGAGTGCGAACCGCAGCCGCACCCGGCCGGCCAGGCCCCGCTCCGCGCGCCACTGCGCCTCGGTGCGCCAGGCCGGATCGTCGATCACCACGTGGAGCAGGAGGCGTCCACCGGGGCGTAGGGCGCCGTGCCAGTCACGCAGCGCCGCGGCGACCACCTCGTCGGTGAGGTGCTGCACGACGGCGATGCAGTAGACGACGTCGACGTCGCGTCCGCTGCGGTGGAAGTCCTCCGCGACGAGGTACTCCAGGTTGGGAGCCGGGTTCAGCACCCGCGCGCAGGCCAGCACACCGCGGGAGACGTCGACCGCGGTCAGGGCGTGGACCCGCGGGGCGACGGCGGCGGCGAGATAGCCCGGGCCGCACCCGACGTCAAGGACGTCGTCGTCCGGGAGCAGGTAGCGGCCGAGCAGATCACGGGCGAGGATGACGCGACTGCGCCGGTTGCGCTCGGCCGCGGCGTCGCGGTCATGCTCGTCCGGCTGGAAGTAGTGCGGGCTGAGCGAGAGCAACCGCAGGGCCATGCTTCGGCGGTACCGGGCTGGCGTCGTTGCCAGCAGTACCGGCACCCACCGGGCGCCCAGAAAGTTCTGCGTGCCGGCTGTGGCGAGGGCATAGCCCGCCAGGGAGCGAAACCGACCACCGAACGTGGCTGGACTGCCGGGCATGCTCGCCGTCCTCTCGGCCACCGGCGGCACCGGACGTGCCACCGCGCACCGGACCGACGAACATCGACGGCGACCACGGCCGTCAAAGATCATCAACCCCGACTATCGCCAAGAGTATTGATGCGAACACTCACGGTCAACAACCGTCGCGGCTCGGCCCGCTGGCCGAGATGCTCCGCTCCGGCGGAAAGGTCTATTCCAGGTAGTCGCGCAGCTTCTGGGAGCGCGACGGATGACGCAGCTTGGACAGCGTCTTGGACTCGATCTGGCGGATCCGCTCCCGGGTGACGCCGAACTCGCGTCCGACCTCCTCCAGCGTGCGCGGGTGACCGTCGGTAAGACCGAACCGCAGCTGGATGACCTTCTTCTCCCGGTCGGACAGGGTGTGCAGCACCGAGTCGAGCTGCTCCTGCAACAGGATGAAGCTGGCCGCGTCGACGGGGACGACCGCGTCGCAGTCCTCGATGAAGTCGCCGAGGTGGGAGTCCTCCTCCTCACCGATGGGCGTCTCCAGCGAGACCGGCTCCTGGGAGACCTTGAGGATCTCGCGGACCTTGTCCGGGGTGAGATCCATCTCCTTGGCGATCTCCTCCGGGCTCGGCTCACGGCCGAGGTCCTGGAGCAGCTGGCGCTGGATGCGGATCAGCTTGTTGATCGTCTCGACCATGTGCACCGGGATGCGGATGGTGCGGGCCTGGTCGGCGATGGCGCGCGTGATCGCCTGCCGAATCCACCAGGTGGCGTAGGTCGAGAACTTGTAGCCCTTGGTGTAGTCGAACTTCTCGACCGCCCGGATCAGACCGAGGTTGCCCTCCTGGATGAGGTCCAGGAACAGCATGCCGCGCCCGACGTAACGCTTGGCGATCGAGACCACCAGGCGCAGGTTCGCCTCGACCAGCTTGCGCTTGGCGATCTGACCGTCGCGCTCGATGGCCTCGAGATCCCGACGCATCTGCGGCGAGGTCTTCTTAGTCGCCACCGCGAGCTTCTCGGAGGCGAACAGACCGGCCTCGATCCGCTTGGCGAGGTCGACCTCCTCCTCCGCGGTGAGCAGCGGGACCTTGCCGATCTCCTTGAGGTACATGCGTACCGGGTCGGAGGTCGGGGCCTTGAGCGCGAGTTCCTCCTCCTCCCGGCGGCGCCGGGCGAGCAGGTCGGCCTCGTCGGGGTTCTCTCCCCCCGCCTCCAGCACCTCGATGCCCTCGTCATTGAGCACCTGCAGGACCGTCTCGGCCTGCTCCGGGGGGAGCTCCGCCGCCTGGATGGCGACCGAGACATCCTCGGTGGTGAGGAAACCGATCTCCTTGCCCCGGGTGATGAGGTCCTTGACCTCGTCCACCTGGGCTTCGCGGGGTAGGACGGTAGGACTCATGGGCGGAATCTCGTCACTTCCTTCTCGGGATCGACCCAGGTTACGCGGCACCTACGCCCCGTTCCCGGAGTTGACGCTTGTGCTGTTCCAAAGCGATCAGCTCACCGTAGGCACGGTTGAAGGCATCCGTGTCGGTCGCCGCGTTGAGCCGCTGCACCCGCGACTTCAGGTCGGCGATCCGACGTGTCACATGTAGCTCCTGTACGCGAGACATCTGCTCGTCGACATAGCGATCATCAACATCGCGGTCCCACAACAACCTCTCCACGGCCAGGGCGGTGACGACCCGCCGTAGTTCCTCCTCGGTCGCCGCCGCCGACAGTTCGGCGACCCAGGCGCCAACGCCGCCGGTTCTCGCCAGCCCCCCGTACACCCCGCCAAGCCGTGCGATGAGCTCACGGACGGCGCGATGCGCGGGAACGGTGAACATCTCCGGAGGCAGCGGGTCGAACATCGCCGCTGCGAACCCCGGGTACTGGATGGCGAGCTTGAGTGCCTCCCGCTCCACGACGGCGGCAGGGTCGGCGGAGTCGACCGTACCCGCCCGACGTGGGCCCACGGTGGAGGCGACCGCGGCGGATCCACCCGGCCCGCCGCGCGCGCCACCCGACGCACCCGCGGCGATCTCGCCCCGCGTGCCCCCGGCCATCGCGCCGACCCGAGCCCCGCCGGCCCCGCTCGCCCCAGCCCCGGCACGATCCGTGGCCGTGGCGCGCCCGCGGTGCTCGGCGACCCGGGAGGCGACGAACCGCTCGTCGAGGAAGCCAAGCCAACGGTCGAGATTGACCGCGTACCGATGTCGCAGGCCGGTGTCCTTGATCCGACCGACCAGCGGGGCGGCGGCGTCCAGCGCCGCGAGGCGACCCTCGGTGGTGTCGAGGTCGTAGCGCCCGATCACGCCGCGCAGCGCGAACTCCACCAGCGGCACCCGCCGGGCGACCAGTTCGCGTACCGCCGCGTCACCGCCGCGCACCCACAGCTCGCACGGATCAAGCCCGCTGGGCTCGACGGCCACGAACGTCTGGGTGGCGAAGCGCTCCTCGTGCTCGAAGGCCCGCATCGCCGCCTTCTGACCGGCGGCATCACCGTCGAAGGTGAAGACGACCTCGCCGCGGCGCTCGTCGGAGTCCATCAGCAGGCGACGGACCACTCCGACATGCTCCGCGCCGAACGCCGTGCCACAGGTCGCCACCGCCGTCGTGACCCCGGCCATATGACAGGCCATGACATCGGTGTAGCCTTCCACCACCACAACCTGATAGCGCCGGGCGATGTCGCGCCGGGCCATCTCCGCGCCGTACAGCAGGCTTCCCTTGCGAAAAAGTGGAGTCTCGGGCGTGTTGAGATACTTCGGGCCGGCATTGGCCGAGCCCTGCTTCGGCGTGGCGGCGTGCGAGATGTTGCCACCTTCGAGCAGCCGCCCGCCAAATCCCACGACATCACCCGCCAGATCGCGGATCGGCCACATCAGCCGGTGGTGGAAACGATCGATCAGGCCACCCCGGGAGCCCGGTTTGGACAGGCCGCCCAGCACCAGATCCTCACTGGTGAACCGGCGGGCCAGCAGGTGGCGGGTCAGCGTGTCCCACCCGGTGGGGGCGTAGCCGACTCCGAAGCGGTGCGCGGCCTGCGCGTCGAACCCACGGGCGGTGAGGAACTCCTGGCCGGCGCGGGCCGCGGGATGCGCGCCGAGCTGCTCCGCGTAGAACTCCGCGGCCACCCGGTGTGCCTCCAGCAGCCGCTGCCGCTGGCTGGACACGGTGCGGTCGGTGACACCGCCGCCCTCGTAGGTCAACGTGACCCCGGCCCGGCGGGCCAGCCGCTCGGCGGCCTCCCGGAAACTCAGCCCGTCGATCTCGCGGACGAAGGAGTACACGTCGCCGCCCTGCTGGCAGCCGAAGCAGTGGAACAGCCCGGTGGCGACGTTGACGTAGAAGGAGGGGGACTTCTCCTCGTGGAACGGGCACAGACCAGCCAGCTCGTTGCGGCCCCCCGGACGCAGTTGGACGTACTCGGAAACCACGTCCGCGATCGGCGAGCGCTCTCGGACGAGGGCCACATCGGCATCACGGATGCGTCCGGCCATCCGCGCCTCCCCTCGTCCCTGCCGGGCGGGGAACCCCGCCCGGGGCAGACCACCCACCAGACCTGTGCCCGGTTGTACCCAGTGAACCGATCTTCCGAACACGGATCGCGAGCCCCTGGCGGGGGCCGGCGACCGATCGCGCGCCGCCCCACACATCGGTCCTACCGGTGCGATGGTACGTGTCGTAGGCGCGACAGTACCGATCATGCCACGGGAATGTTGTGGATGACGTCCCCGACCAGCACCGCAGTCAACCGGGCGGCCTGCGTGACCGGATCGGGTGATCGCCGTGCGGGGAGGGCGCGCGCCTCCCCCACCCGGGGTACGGCGGCCACGGCCCGCCGATCCCACCTGTTCGCCATGTCGGGCACAACGTTCATCCAACCACCGCGAAGCGGTCATCGCCGGCCACCCGCCGCCAGCTGGACGCGGCTCACAACCCATGCTTGACAGGACGCGTGACGCCTACTAAGCGTTGCGCGAACAGCGCGCCCGGCATCACGGGGACTCCGCGCTCCGGCCGATCCGCCTTCACAGGACGCGGCGTTCGGGTCGACCACACAGCGCCGCGTGGCGCCGCACCGCGCTCGCGTCGGTCAGCCGCGCCACCTGGTCGATGATCACGCGCAGGCGGGCGGCGTCGTCCGCCGCGTCCTCGAAGGCCGGCCGCAGCGCCGGGTCAAGCGTGCGGGGCGCGCCCGCGTGCAGCAGGTCGACGAGTTCGCCGACCAGTTCACGCTGACGTGCCTGGCGGGCCCGCGCCCCGGGCCGCTCCATCACGTACCAGGCGGTGACACCCTTGAGTGCGGCGCACTCGGCGATCGTCGCCTCGTCCACGACCAGATCCGCCCGGTGCCGCGTCAGGGGCCCCTCGGGCTGGCGCGCCCGGGTCGCACGCACGGCCGCGCCGGAGAACCGGCCGATGAGCTCGCTCGTCATCGCCCGCAGCGCCGCCTGACCGCGGGTCGAGGTGATCTCCGAGCGCGGCCACCACGGCTGCGCCCGCAGGGTGTCCAGGGCCACCGCGACGGCCGCCGCCGAGGCCTCCGGGAAACGCTGTGCGGTCGCGGCGGCGAGTTCCCCGCGATGGCCGGGATCATCCAGGGCGGCCAGCTCGATGTGACCGGCGACGACGCCGTCCTCGAGGTCGTGCACCGAGTAGGCGACATCGTCGGCCCAGTTCATGATCTGTGCTTCGACACAGCGCCGGACCGGTGGCGCACCCTCGCGAAGCCAGTCCAGGACGGCCAGGTCGTCGGAGTAGGCACCGTACTTCGGCGTCCGCGGATCCGGCCCCGCGCCGCGTGCCCACGGGTACTTCGTCGCCGCGTCCAGGCTCGCCCGGGTGAGGTTGAGACCGGCGCTGCGGCCGCCCTCGTCGACGATCTTGGTTTCCAGTCTCGTCAGCTCGCGCAGGCTCTGGGCGTTGCCCTCGAAGCCACCACACGACGCGGCCGCGATGTCCAGCGCCAGCTCGCCATTATGCCCGAATGGGGGATGGCCCAGGTCATGCGCCAGGCAGGCGGTGTCGACGAGATCGGGGTCCGCGCCGAGCTGCTCGGCGAGCTCGCGACCGACCTGGGCTGTCTCCAGCGAGTGGGTCAGCCTGGTCCGCGGGAAGTCGTCGTCGAGCGGCCCCACGACCTGCGTTTTCCCTGCCAGACGGCGCAATGCGCTCGAATGGAGCACCCGGGCACGATCCCGGGCGAAGGGACTACGCGGCTGCGGTGTAGCCTTCGGGCGCTCCGCGACCCGACGGACTGTATCCAACCAGCCATACCACTCTGCGACCACGATCCTGAGGGTATCGGGCCGATCGGCGGACTCCGACGGATCGCTGCGACGATACTTTGTGCGCACCCCTCACCAAATCGGCCCGGAGGCCCGCCGTGGACAAACTCGTCAAGTACGCCGCGATCGCATTCCTCATCTTCTTCGTGGTGACTGCACCGAACAGTGCCGCAAGTATCATCGACCGCGTGTTCGGATGGCTGCAGTCATGGGCCAACGGGGTCTCCGAGTTCGTGAGCGACACCGCGCTGTGACCCCGGCGGCTCCCCCGGCCGTACCGGGGGTCCCCGACCGGACCGCGAGGCAGTTGACGCCTGCCGCGACGTCTCGGTGTGGGATCGGTGCCCAGCAAGCCACGATCTCTGGAAGACTGAGATCGTGGTGAGACTCCAACTGCCAGATCCGGCTCAGCGCGACACGAAGTACCTGGCCTCACAGGAGCGCCTGGTCATGATGGTCCGCCAGCACTGGGCGATCCTGCTCCCCGTCTTCCTGCAGACGGCGGGGTCGGTGCTGCTCGCTCTGGTGGCGAACGTCCTGTTCGCCGCGCAGGACGTCGACGCGGGCTTCATCACCATCCTGCTGTGGTACTTCGCGCTCTTCATGATCCTGCGCATGCTCTGGAAGCTCGCGGACTGGCAGTTCGACCACCTGATGATCACGGACAAGCGCCTGCTCAAGGTGTCCGGGATCTTCTTCCGCAAAGTCCAGACGATGCCACTTTCCAAGATCACGGACCTGACCTACAACCGCGACCCCATGGGGCGGCTGCTCGGCTACGGCGAGTTCGTGGTCGAGTCCGCCGGGCAGGACCAGGCGCTGTCGAACATCAAGTTCCTGCCACGCCCGGACCGGCTCTACCTCACCCTGGTCGACATGACCTTCGGTGGGGCGCCGTCGCCCGCGGGCGACGACTGAACCGTCGGCAGGCGGGCCGGCGGCCGCGACTGGGCCGGCGATCATGCCGGACGGTGGCAGCACATCCGCAGAACGAACGGGGCCGGGGGGATCGATCCCCCCCGGCCCCGGTTTAGTTCCGGGTCCGTCCCCGCTCGGCGGACGCCCCCGCGGTCGGCGGCGGCCCCCCCGCGCCCCCCCCGGCGGGGGCCCCCCCCCCCCCCCCCCCCCCCGGGGGGCGGGGGGCCCCCCCCCCCCCCGGCCCCGTTTTCGTTCCGGTTCCGTCACCGCTCGGCGGACGCCACCTCGTTCGGCGGCGGCCGCCGCTCAGCCCCGCGGGCTCAGCGCAGCAGGTCGCGCGCCGCGTCGACGATGTGCGGCGCCGAGATGCCGGCGGCGTCCAACAGTTCGACAGGCGTGCCCGAGCCGGGCAGCGACCGCACCGCGAGGTGGCGCACCGACAGCGGGAGGCCGCTGTCATCCAACGCCGCGAGCACCGCGCTCGCCAGACCACCCTCGGGGTAGTGGTCCTCGGTGATCACGATGCGCCCACCGGTGGCCCGCGCCGCCTCGAGCACCGTGGCGGCATCGATCGGCTTGACCGAGTAGAGGTCGATCACCCGGGCGCTGACACCCTCGGCGGCCAGTGTGTCGGCGGCCGCGAGCGATTCGTGCAGGGTCACACCGGCACCGATGAGTGTGACGGTGTCGGCATCCGTACGGCGCAGCACCTTCGAGCCACCTGGCGCGAACGGCTCGTCCGGGCCGTAGAGCACGGGGTAGGCCCCACGGGTCGTACGCAGGTAGCTGATGCCGGACAGATCGGCCATCACCTCGACCAGCTTCGCCGTGGACGTGGCGTCGCTGGGGTAGAGCACCGTCGAGCCGTGCACGGCCCGCAGCATCGCCAGGTCCTCCAGCGCCATCTGGGACGGACCGTCCGCGCCGATCTCGACGCCCGCGTGGCTACCGGCCAGTCGGATGTCGACCTGGGAGATCGCCGCCATCCGGATGAAGTCGTAGGCACGGGAGAAGAAGGCCGCGAACGTGGACGCGAACGCCACGTACCCGCGCACCGACAGGCCCACCGCTGTCGCCACGAGCTGCTGCTCGGCGATGAACATCTCGAAGAAACGCTCGGGGTGGACCTTGCCGAAGTCCTCGGCGTGGGTGGAGTTGCTGACCTCGGCGTCCAGTGCGACCACGTCGGTGCGCGCACCGATGGCGGCCAGCGCCTGGCCGTAGGCCTTGCGGCTGGCGACCTTGGTGCCGAGCTCGAAGGTCGGCAGGGTGATCCTGGGGCGCTGGACGGGGACCGGCCGGGGCAGCTCCGGTCCCGGAACCGGGCCGCGCACCCGCAGGTCACGCTCTCCGCCGAGCTCGACGATCGCGCGGGCCGCCATGTCCGCTGGCAGTGGCTTGCCGTGCCAGTTCTCCTTGTCTGCGATCTCGGAGAACCCCTCGCCCTTGCGGGTGCGGGCGAGGATGACCGTCGGGCGGCTCGCGTCCTCGGCGTCGGCGAGGGCCGCGTCGATCGCGTCGATGTCGTGCCCGTCGATGACGACGGCGCGGGCGCCGAACGCCTCCACCCGCTTGGCGTAACGGTCGAGGTCCCAGCCGATCTCGGTCGGGCCGCGCTGGCCGAGCCGGTTGACGTCCACGATCGCGACGAGGTTCGTCAGCTGGTAGTAGGCGGCCTTGTCCAGCGCCTCCCAGATCGACCCCTCGGCCATCTCGCTGTCGCCACAGAGCACCCAGACCCGGTAGGGGGACTTGTCGAGGTACTTGCCGGCGATCGCGACACCGACCGCGTCGGGCAGGCCCTGGCCCAGCGAGCCCGTGGCCACGTCGACCCAGGGCAGGATCGGGGTGGGGTGGCCCTGCAACCGCTCGCCGAAGCGGCGGTAGCCGTTCATCAGCTCATGGTCGGTGACCACGCCGACGGCCTTGTAGACCGAGTAGAGCAGCGGGGACGCGTGCCCCTTCGAGAAGATGAGGTGGTCGTTGGCCGGATCCTCGGGGTTGTCCCAGTCGTAACGCAGATGCCGGGCGACCAGCACGGCCAGCACATCCGCCGCGGACATCGACGAGGTGGGGTGCCCGGAGCCGGCGGAGGTGCTCGATCGCACCGAGTCGACCCGCAGCTGCTGTGCGAGTTCCCGGACCGTCTTCAGATCGGCCGTACCGACCGCGCCCTCGGTTACGGGAGTTGCCACACCAGTCTCCTTATTGTGATCCTCTACGGTGATCGTCAGGTGTCACACGCCGCGTGGCCCGCATTACTGCCTTGCGCCACTACTGTTCGTCGCACTACCCTTCCGCCCGGCGATCCGAACCGTACCAGCGCGGCTGACCACCGAAGGGGGCCGCACGAGCCGCTGGTAGGTCACATCGACGAACGGTCAGCGCCAACCGCAGCCCCACCTCGGAGGGCTCCGCAACCGCGAGCTGCCCCGGATGTCCGGTCACACCGCGCTGGACGTGGCCTCCGGCGGCGAGGCGCGGTGGAACAGCTGGTACCAACGGTAACCAATTCCCTCGCGCACGATGTAGTGGAACCTGGTGTCGATTCCATGAACGGACGGCCCGCTGGTGACCGGCGAGGTCTGCGCGGCCAGGCCCAGATCGCGGGCCATCGTGCGGGAACGCAGGCTGTGCCATGGATCGGTGACGATGACCGTGGAGCGCAGGTGCCGGGCGTTCATGACGCCGGCGACCGCCGTCAGTGACCCGAGTGTGTCCGATCCCTCGGGAATCACGATCACCTTTTCGGCCGGGACTCCGTGGCGACGCAGATACGCGGCGCCGGCCTCGGCCTCGGTGTACCGGTCGCCCGGTTGCTTGCCACCGATTGTGATCACCACTGGTGCGACGCCGGCGCGAAAGAGCACCGCGGCGTGGTCGAGGCGAGCGGCGAACACCGCGGAGGGACGTCCGTCGTACTGGGACGCCCCCAGCACGACCAGCGCGTCCGAGCGGGGATGGTGATCCTCTCGCCCGACCCACCACACCTGGACGACCGTCACCGCCGCCAGCACGACCGACCCGACGGTCAGCGTCACCGCGACCCGGATCGCCCACCGCCACCAGCGGACGCGATACCAGTCCGCACTGAACGGACGAAAAGCTCGAAATGGTCGGACGACTCGGCCAGGAACGGACAGACCCACTCGCAGGACGTTAGCCCCTCCCGTCCCCGCCCAGACGGCCCCGCCCACGGCAACCCGTCAAAACCGGCCACATAAGCCGTCAACTGGCCGGAAGGGGCCAGTTGACAGGCACAACGGACCGGTCCGTTCGGGCTGGGCTAACCGAGTGCCTCCCAGTCCAGGGTGCCCGCGGTGAGGTCGCGGATGCGCGCGAGCAGCCCCAGCCGGGCCGCGCGCACGGCCGGGTCGGGATCCATCACCATGAGCCCGTCGAAGAAGCCGTCGACAGCCGCCGGCAGTTCCACCGCCGTGGCCGCCGCCACGAGTTCGGCGAGCGGGACAGCCCCGGGCGCGGTGCCGGTGGGCGCGGTGCCGGTGGTGAGGCGGGCGGCCAGGTCGGTGACCGCGCCCAGCAGGCGGGCGGCGGCGGGTTCGGTGAGCCGGGCGGCATCGACCGTGGCGGGGGTGCCTGCGGGGACGATCCGGCGGACTCGTTGCAGCGCGGCGGTGAGGACCGCGAAACCGGGCTGTTCGAGCAGGGTGCGCAGGGTCGCCAGGGTGTCGGCGGCCCGCACGGGCGTGCCGGTGAGCGGCCCGACGGCCGTCACCAGCCGGTGGTCGACACCGCTGTCGAGCAGCTGCTGGGCGTACCGCCCGCGGACGAACACCTCGGCGGCCTGGAGTGCTTCGGCGCTGACCGGCACGGGGGTGCGCTGGGCGGCGCGGGCGAGCAGGTCGGCCACCGAGAGGCCGGCCAGGCGCGGCTGGCCGGCGAGGATCGCCGCCGCGCCGAGGGCAGCGCGGCGCAGGCCGAACGGATCGGAGCTTCCGGTGGGGGCCGCGTCCAGGGCGAACAGGCCGACGAGCAGGTCAAGGCGGTCGGCGAGGGCCAGCAGGGCGCCGGGCGTCGACGCGGGCAGCTCATCGCCGGCGCGTCGGGGCAGTTCCATCTCGAACAGGGCGAGGGCGACCGCCTCGGTCTCCCCGGCGCGCCGGGCGTACTCGCGGGCCATCGTGCCGGCCAGGCTGGACAGCTCGATCACCATCTGGGTGGCCAGGTCGAACTTGGCCAGGGCCGCGGCCCGGTCGAGGGTGACCCGCTCGTCGTCGACGAGGCCGATCTCGTCGGCGAGTGCGCGGGCGAGCGCGCCGATCCGGTCGGCCCGGTCGGCGACCGAACCGAGGCGCTGCTCGAAGGTGAGTCGGGCCAGATTCGCCCGGAACGTCTCGAGCCCGACCGTGACGTCGGCGTCGTAGAAGAACGCGGCGTCGGCGAACCGTGCGCGGATCACGTCCTCGTTGCCGGCGCGCACCAGCGCCTCGTCGACCTGCCCGTCGGGTACCGCGACGAACGCGGGCAGCAGCTGGCCGGAGGAGTCCCGCACCGGCAGGTAACGCTGGTGCTTGCGCATGACGGTGGTGAGGATCTCGGCGGGCAGCTCGAGGAAGCGGGCCTCGAAGGCGCCGAGCAGCGGCCGCGGATACTCCACCAGGTTCGTCACCTCCGCGAGTGTGCCGGCGTCGGCGACCGGGTCGATGTGCCCGCCCTGGTTGGCGGTGAGCTTCGCGGCCCGCTCGACGATCACCTCGCGGCGCTCCGCCGGGTCGAGCAGGATGCCGTGCGCCGCGAGCAGCTCGGGATACCCGGCGGCCTGGCTCACCTCGATCAGCGGGGAGCCCGCTCGCCGGTGGCCGCGGGTGGTCCGCCCGGCGGCGAGGCTGGCCACCGCCACCGGCACCACCGTCTCGCCGAGCAGCGCGACCAGCCAGCGCACCGGCCGGCTGAACGACAGCGCCGGGTCGTTCCACCGCATGTTGCGCTCGCCGCGCAGCCCCGCCACCACGTCACCGAGCAGCCCGGCCAGCACCTCAAGGGCGTCGCGGCCGGTGTCGGTCCGCACCAGCGCGACGTGCTCGACCCCGCGGTGGTCGACGGTCCGCAGGTCCGCCGCGTCAGCGCCCTGGCCGCGGGCGAAACCGAGGGCGGCCTTCGTGGGAGCACCGGCCGCGTCGTAGGCGGCCGACGCCCGCGGCCCGCGCACCACGCGTTCGACGTCCGGCTCGCGCGGGGCGACCTCGTCGACGACGGCGACGATGCGCCGCGGGGTGCCCGTCACCCGCACCTCGCCATGGGTGAGGCGGGTCGCGGCCAGCCGCTCGACCAGCCCCGCGCGCACGGCCGCGATCGTCCGGGTCACCTCGACGGCCGGCAGCTCCTCGGCGCCGATCTCGAACAGCAGCGTCGAGGGTGCCACCACCGGCGCGCCCCCCGTGGCCGCGACGGCCGGTGCCGGCGGCTCGGCGATGCCCAGCGGATGACCGAGTTCCTCGCGCCGTTCCCGCCACAGCGCCGCGACCTCACGGGACAGCCCGCGCATCTGCGCGAACGAGGTCGCCCGCTCGGTCGTGGACACCGCCCCCCGGGAGTCGAGGATGTTGAACGCGTGCGAGCACTTCAGGACATACGAGTGCGCCGGCACGGGAAGCCGTGCGTCGATCAGCCGGCGGGCCTCGCCGGCGTAGTCCGCGTACATCCGCCGGACGGTGTCGATGTCGGCGTCGTCGAGGTAGTACCGCGACATCTCGTATTCCGACTGGCCGAACACCTCCCCGTACGACACTCCCGGGGCATACGTGAGCTCACTGAAGTGACGCACCCCCTGCAGCGCCATGAGGATGCGCTCCATGCCGTAGGTGATCTCGACGCTGATCGCGTCCAGACTCTGCCCACCGGCCTGCTGGAAGTAGGTGAACTGGGTGATCTCCAACCCGTCGAGCCAGACCTCCCAGCCCAGGCCCCACGCGCCAAGCGCCGGGGACGCCCAGTTGTCCTCCACGAACCGGACGTCGTGGGCGGCGGTATCCACCCCGATCGCCGCGAGGCTACCCAGGTAGAGCTCCTGGGCGTTGCCGGGGTCGGGCTTGAGGATCACCTGGAACTGGGTGTGCGTCTGCAACCGGTTGGGGTTCTGCCCGTAGCGTGAGTCATCCGGACGCACCGAGGGCTCCACATACGCCACCCGCCACGGCTCGGGACCAAGTACCCGCAGCACCGTCGCCGGGTTGAGCGTACCGGCGCCGACCTCGGTGTTGAACGGCTGCATGATCATGCAGCCCCGGTCGGTCCAGTAGCGGGTCAGCGCCAGCAAAGCGTCCTGCATGGTCAACATCGGTCTGGCCTCGGCTCCTCGGCTCTGCACGGTCGCCTTGAGGCTACCGGTCGAGGCCGAGCCCGGGCGCCGCGACATCGGCATCGGCGGCCCGGTCGGAGCGGTAGACCCGCGACGACCTTCCCGGCGCGAGTCCGGCCGCCGCGGACGCCGCAACCTCGGCGGACGCCGTGACCTCGGCGAGCGCCGTGACCTCGGCGAGTACCTCGAAGGAGCCCGGGGCGTCCACTGCATGGACGAGCAGCGGCGTCAGCGTGCACCGCACGTCGAACGAGGACAGCGCCCGCCGCCAGGCGCCGGGGCCGTCCCATTCGGTGGTGAGCAGCCAGGTCCCGGGCGCGTCCAGGGCGCGGGCCAGTCGTCCGCTACGAAACCCGGCGCACCGCGCCAGCGCCGCCAGTGCCGCGCGTGCCGAGACGGCGAATCCAGCCCCCGCGACATCCGACACCGACTCAGCCAGCCCGGACCCGTCCACCCCAGGCCCGTCCAGCCCAGACCCCTCCGACCCGGGCCCCCCCAATGCGGGCCCGTCCACCGTCGGGTCGGGGGTGGCGGGGAGCCGGAAGATGATCTGCGCGAGCACCGGAGGCGCGGGGTCAGGCACGATGGGCGACGGTACCGCCGTAGCGACGGTCCCTGCGGGCGAACTCCTCGCAGGCGGACCACAGGTGGCGGCGGTCGAAATCGGGCCACAGGGTGTCGACGAAGGAGAGCTCGGCGTAGGCGGCCTGCCAGAGCAGGAAGTTGCTCAGACGCTTCTCCCCGGAGGTGCGGATGACCAGGTCCAGATCGGGCATGTCGGGCTCGTCCAGGTAGCGGCCAACCGTGGCCTCGTCGATCCGGTCCGGGCGCAGCCGGCCCTCCCGGACGTCCCGGGCGATCGCGGCGGCCGCGTCGGCGATCTCCGCACGACCGCCGTAGTTGACGCACATCACCAGGGTGAGCCGGTCGTTGTCCCGGGTGAGCTCCTCGGACGCCTCCAGACGGCGAATCACGTTGCCCCACAGCCGCGGTCGCCGTCCCGCCCAGCGGACCCGAACGCCGAGGGCATCCATGTCGTCGATGCGGCGGCCGAACACGCGGTCGGTGAAACGCATCAGGAAGGCGACCTCCTCCGGGGAGCGCTTCCAGTTCTCCGTCGAGAACGCGTACACCGACAACCAGCGGACACCGAGTTCGATCGCGCCCTCGACGCAGTCGAACAGCGCGTCCTCGCCGGCCTCGTGGCCCTTGGTCCGGGCGAGCCCGCGCACCTTCGCCCATCGGCCGTTGCCGTCCATCACGATGCCCACGTGCTTGGGGATCAGATTCGCCGGCAGCGCCGGGGGCCGGGCTCCGGACGGGTGCGGGTGCGGCTCCCGAAAGCGAGTCGCCAGGTCATTTCGAACAGTCACTGCCTACCTCCCGAGATCCGGCCGGGGCAGCGCCGAGCCGTCATCCGTCACACCGCCGGCCGTCACACCGCCGGCCGCCGCACCGCCGGCCCGCACACCGTCGCCCGTCACGCCACTGTCCGCCACGCCACTGTCCGCCACGCCCTTGTCCGCCACGCCGTCACCTGCCATCGCCACACCGTCCCCCTGCCGGCACCCTCCGGCTGACCGCCGTCGCCGCCGTTGTCGCCGTACACCTCACCATGTCCGCCTTCGCTCCCCTGCAGCGCGTCCCCCCACCCCGGCCATATCCTCACGCCCGTTCCAGATGCGGCAGCGCGCGCAGCCCTCGCTCGAGGTGCCACTGGAGGTAGGCCGCGACGATGCCGCCGGCCTCCCGCCGGGCCCGCAGGTCGCTGCGCAGCGCGCCGTCCCACTCGCCGCGCAGCAGATCGGTCAGCAACGCCACCGCCCCGGCCGACACCGACGCCGCGCCGTGCGGACGACACCGGGCACACACCATCCCGCCACCCGCGACGGACAGCGACAGATGCTCACCCGGCTCCCCGCACCGGGCGCAGTCGTCGAGCGCCATCCCGTACCCGGACACCGCCAGCGCACGCAGCACGAAGGCGTCCAGCACCAGCGGCGGGGGGCGCTCCCCGGCCGCGAGCGTGCGCAGGCCGCCGACGAGCAGCAGGAACAGTCGCAGCGCCGGCTGACGCTCCTCGCTGGTGAGCCGTTCGGCGGTCTCCAGCATCACCGCGGCCGCTGTGTGCCGGGCGTAGTCGGTGGCGATCGTCGTGCCGTAGGGCGCGATGATGTCGGCCTGGGTGACCGTGTCCAGCGCCCGCCCCTCGTGTAGCAGCAGGTCGACATACGTCCCCGGCTCCAGGCGGGAGCCGAAGCGGGAGGATGTCCTGCGCACTCCCTTGGCCACGGCCCGCACCCGCCCGGTGCGCCGGGTCAGCACTGTGATGATGCGATCGGCCTCGGCGAGCGGGGTCGTACGCAGCACCACCCCTTCATCGCGATACACCGGCACCCGCCCATGGTTGCACGAGCCCCCTGCGACAGGGTAAAGCGAGGTAGCCCGACGTCTCCGCGCCCGCGTCGACAGGACGTCCGGTGGCTCCCCGTTGCCCGGTGCCCGGCCCACCATGCGACCGCCCGCATCCGACCCTCCCGCATCCGAGAACTGCCGGTATGGACGGACTCACGCATCGTGTCCACCCCTACGGCGAGCCGGGACATCCCCGCACGGCACCCCGGTCATTGCGGATGATGGCTGGGTGCGGGTGGTGCGGGTGGTGCGGCGGGCGGCGCGGGCGATCCTGATCGACGACAGCGGACAGCTGATCCTGTTCCGCCGGACCCTGCCCAAGCGCAAGCCGTACTGGTCAACCCCGGGCGGCGGGGTGGACCCCGAGGACGCCTCGGTGGAGGCTGCTCTGCACCGCGAGCTCGCCGAGGAGCTCGGTGCGGTCGTCGACCGCGTCCAACCGGTGTTCTTCATGAGCCCACCCCGCAACGGTGGTCTCGCCGTGTCCCACTTCTTCGTCTGCCGACTGGTCTCGATGGACCTCTCGCTACGCACCGGGGAGGAGTTCTCCAACCCCGCCAAGGGCCGTTACGACGTCGAGCGCATCGACCTGTACAGCAAGAAGCTGGCTCGCTACGCCCTTCAACCCCCCGAGCTCAAGACCTTCATCCTCACCAACCGCCAGGCTCTCATCCTCGCCGCCCTCGACGACACCGCCCCCGCCCTGCACACCCCACCCGCACCGCTTCCCCCGACCGCACCGCTTCCCCCGACCGCACCCACCACGCCATCGGACGAGCCCGCCGCACCACCAGAGGCCCCTGCTCCGTCAGGAGGCGGATCAGGACCAGCGGCACCGCAGGACGCCGACACGTCGACCAGCACGAGCCCACAGCGGCCTCGACGAGGCTGGTGGCACCGGACGGGACGAGGCGACGCGTAGCGGCGGTCGGGTCAGAAGCCCAGACGACGCAGCTGGCGGGGGTCGCGTTGCCAGTCCTTGGCAACCTTGACGTGCAGGTCGAGGAAGACGGGGGTGCCGAGCAGCGCCTCGATCTGCGAGCGGGCCCGGGAACCGACGTCCTTGAGTCGGGAGCCGCCGGCGCCGATGACGATCGCCTTCTGGCTGGGGCGTTCCACGAAGACATGGACCCGCACGTCCAGCAGCGGACGATCGGCGGGGCGGTCCTCGCGGGGAATCATCTCCTCGACGACGACGGCCAGGGAGTGCGGCAGCTCGTCGCGAACGCCCTCCAACGCGGCTTCCCGGACGAGTTCGGCGACCATGACCTGCTCCGGCTCGTCGGTGAGTTCACCGTCGGGGTAGAGCGCGGGGCCGGTGGGCAGGTGCGAGACGAGCACGTCTGCGAGCACGTCCACCTGGAAGGAGCGCACGGCGCTGACGGGGACGATGTCATGGAAGTCGCCGAGTTTGGCGACCTCCAGCAGACGCGCGCCGACCCGGTCGTGGTCGGCGACCTTGTCGGTCTTGGTGAGGATCGCGATGATCGGGGTGCGCTTGGGCAGCCGGGCCAGTTCCTCGGCGATGAACCGGTCGCCGCGACCCAGCGGCTCGTCCGCGGGCATGCAGAACCCGACGAGATCCACCTCGGAGAGCGTGGCCCGCACGACGTCGTTGAGCCGTTGACCGAGCAGGGTCCGCGGCCGGTGCAGGCCGGGGGTGTCGACGAGGATGAGCTGGGCGTCGTCGCGGTGCACGATGCCGCGGATGGCGTGCCGGGTGGTCTGCGGCCGGCCGCTGGTGATGGCCACCTTGGACCCGACGAGGGCGTTGGTGAGCGTGGACTTGCCGGCGTTGGGCCGGCCCACGAAGCAGGCGAACCCGGCCCGGTAGCCGGGCGGGCTCTCGCCCACCGGCACCAGGTTGGACGACGCGGCGGCCAGCGGCCGGGAACCGCCGGCGGGACCCGAACCACCACTGGCACGGGAACCACCGGTGGCACGGGAACCGCCCGATGAGCGGGTGGAGCGGGAAGCGGCCATGTCAGCTGGTGGTCCTTGCGCGCAGAATGCCGTCGGGTCCGGCCACGAACACGGGAACGCCGGTGCCGAACTCGGCCAGGGTGGCCAGGTCGTCGGCGCTCGGGCCGGCCGCCAGGTCGGAGGTGGACTCGCCGGTGACGACGGCGGCGGCCTCGAAACGCCGGGCACCGCTGGACACGGCCGCGGCGATCGCCGCACGCAACGCCGAGATGGCGAGCTCCGGGCGGGCGAGGCCGAGGGTGGCGGCGTTGTAGGTGCGGCCGTCGGTGTCCCGCAACGCCGCGCCCTGGGCGACGGCTCCGGTGGGGACATAGGCGCGCAGGCGGGCGGAGCGAGCCAGCACGAGCAGTTTCGCGTCCTCGGCGGCAAGCTCCGGGCCAGGCCCGCCGACGGCCGCAACCGGGCCGGACACGGACGGATCGGTCGTCACGAGATCACCTTTCGCTGCTCTGCCGCGCTCTGCTTCGACGAACCGTTGGTGGCGGGTGCTTCGCCGGGCGCCGGGGCGGGTCGCCGGGCGACGACGATCGTGCCGATCTGGTTGCGGCGACCCGCCGCCCGCTCGGCCGTCAGCCGCAGGCCGGCGACGGTCGCGCTGGCACCCGGGATCGGGACCCGACCAAGGGCGGTCGCCAGCAGGCCGCCGACGGTGACCGAGTCATCCGCCCGGGGAAGCTCGTCGACGTCCAGATCGAACATCTCACCGAGATCGTCCACGTCGAGGCGGGCGGTTACCCGAGCGGTGTCGGCGTCGAGCCACTCCACCGGGGCCACCTCGTTGTCGTACTCGTCGGTGATCTCACCGACGATCTCCTCGAGGATGTCCTCGATGGTCACCAGGCCGGCTGTTCCACCGTACTCGTCGATGACGATCGCCATGTGGGTGCGGGAGGCCTGCATCTCACGCAGCAGGTCGTCGGCGGGCTTGCTCTCGGGCACCAGGGCCGGTGCCCGCATGATCTCCGCGACGGCGACCTCGTGCTCCGACACGACCGTGTCGCGTCCCGCGTCGGCGGTGTCGTGCGTCGGGGCGTCCTCGGCGCGCTCGTGGCGGACCATGTCCTTGAGGAAAGCGATCCCGACCACGTCGTCCACGCTGTCGCCGATGACCGGGACGCGGGAGAACCCGCTGCGCAGCGCCAGTGAGAGGGCCTGGCGCACCGACTTGGTCGACTCGATGAACACCATGTCCGGACGGGGCACCATCACCTCGCGTACCACGGTGTCGCCGAGCTCGAACACGGACGCGATCATGTCGCGTTCCTCGCGTTCGATGACCTCGTTCTCCTGCGCGAGGTCGACCAGGTCACGCAGTTCCGCCTCGGAGGCGAACGGCCCGTCGCGGTAGCCGGGGCCGGGGGTCACCGCGTTACCGAACGCGATGAGCAGCCGGGGCAGCGGGCCGAGGATACGGGCCAGCCGCACCGTGATCCCGGCGGTGGCCAGGGCCACCCCGGGTGCGTGCTGGCGGCCGACGGTCCGAAACATCACGCCGACGAGGATGTAGGCGATCAGTGTCGCCACCAGCGCGCCCAGTCCGACCGCGGCGAAGCCGGAGCCGTAGGCATGGACGAACAACACGGTCAGACAGGCCGCCGCCAGCATCTCGGCGGCGATCCGCAGCAACAGCAGCGGCGCCAGGTAACGGCCGGGGTCGGTGACGATCAGTGACAGGCTCGCCGCGCCGGCCCGACCCGCCCGGGCGAACGTGTCGACGGCGACCCGCGAGACCCGGGTCAGGGCCGCGTCCACGCAGCCGAAGCCGGCGGCGGCCAGGGAACCGACCACGGTCAGGAAGAGCAGTACCAGCGTGCCGGAGCTCATCGTCGACGATCTCCGGTCAGCGTTCGTCGGCCGGACCGGTCTCGCCAGTCCCGCCCGCCGCACCCGTGCCCTCACCCGCGTCGGATGTTCCGCCCGCGGCACCGGACGCGCCCGCCGCGTCCGCCGGCCCGTCCACCGTGGACGTGCCCCCGCGGGTGGCCTCGCCGGCCGTGGTGGCAGGCCGGGTGGGGGTGGCCTTCACCGCGGTGTCCCAGGCGGACAGCAGCCGATTCTGGATCTTCCACATCTCGCGTTCCTCGTCCGGCTCGGCGTGGTCGAACCCGAGCAGGTGCAGGATGCCGTGGGTGCACAGCAGGTGCAGCTCACGTTCGAACGCGTGCCCGGCCTGCTCGGCCTGGCGATGCGCGACCGACGGGCAGAGCACGACATCGCCGAGCAGCAGCGTCGGATCGTCGTCGCCGGACTCCGACCAGGAGGCGTCGAAGGCCTCGTCCTGCGCGAACGACAGGACGTCGGTGGGACCCTCCTCGCCCATGTACCGCACGTGCAGGTCGGTCATGGCCTTTTCCTCGACGAGCAGGACGGACAGCTCCGCGAGCGGGCTGACCTTCATCGCGTCCAGGACGAACCGGGCGAGCGCCGTCAGCAGCACCTCGTCGACGTCGGTGGCGCCGGACTCGTTCGCGACGAACACGGCCATCAGCGGTCCTCTCCGACCGCCGGAACGGTCACCGTCGGTCCCGACGGGCGGATCGGCCCGAAGCCGACGACGCACCCGCACCCGCACCCGCCGCACCCGCGTCCTCGGCGGCGTCCCAGCGGGCGTAGGCGTCGACGATCTCGCCGACCAGCCGGTGACGAACCACGTCGGCGCTGGTCAGCGACGCGAAGTGGACGTCGCCCAGCCCGTCGAGGATCTCGCGGACCACCCGCAGGCCACTGCGGGTGCCGCTGGGCAGGTCAACCTGGGTGATGTCGCCCGTGACGACGATCTTGGCACCGAAGCCGAGTCGGGTCAGGAACATCTTCATCTGCTCGGGCGAGGTGTTCTGCGCCTCGTCCAGGATGATGAACGCGTCGTTGAGGGTCCGGCCACGCATGTAGGCCAGTGGCGCGACCTCGATCGTGCCGCTCTGCATCAGCCGGGGAATCGAATCCGGATCGATCATGTCGTGCAGCGCGTCGTACAGCGGCCGCAGATACGGGTCGATCTTCTCGTACAGGGTGCCGGGCAGGAAGCCGAGCCGCTCCCCCGCCTCCACCGCCGGACGGGTCAGGATGATCCGGTTGACCTTCTTCGCCTGCAGCGCCTGCACGGCCTTCGCCATCGCCAGATAGGTCTTGCCAGTGCCGGCGGGACCGATACCGAACACGATGGTGTGGGTGTCGATCGCGTCGACGTAACGCTTCTGGTTGAGCGTCTTCGGCCGGATCGTGCGACCACGGTTCGACAGGATGTTGAGGGTGAGGACCTCGGCGGGGCGCTCCTGCGCTCCGCTGCGCAGCATCGCCAGACAATGGTCGACGTGCTGCGGGGTGAGTTCCGTACCGGCGTCGAGCAGTGCGATGAGCTCGACGAACAGTTTCCTGGCGAGCTCGTTGTCGGCCGGCGCACCGGTGATGGTGATCTCGTTGCCGCGGACGTGGATATCGGCGGCGACGGCCCCTTCGATGGTGCGCAGCAGCTCGTCCTGATGGCCGAGCAGGCTCACCATGCTGTGCGGTCCGGGAACGACGATGCGCGTCGTGACCGGGGCGGGCGACGCGACGGAAGGCGTGGCGGATTCGGGCATAGAGAGCGGCCGGTGACGGCCGCGGCACCTCTCGGCTGTGGGGTTACCTGCAGTGTCGAATATCCAGTCTAGCCAACCTCAGCCCGACCCGTCCCAACGACCGAGTTCGGCCAGCACGATCGACGCGGCGACCACTCCGGCGGTCGACGTCCGCAGCACGGTCGGCCCGAGCCGGGCCACCGCCGCACCCGCCGTGCGCAGGTCGTCCACCTCGGCGTCGGTGAGGCCGCCCTCGGGCCCGACGACGAGCAGGATCTCCCCCATCCCACCGTCGCCCGACCGCTCGTCGCTGCCCGACCGCTCGTCGCTGCCCGGTCGGTCGCGCAGCAGTCCGACCAGCCCGTGCGTGGCCTGCTCGTGCAGGGTGACGGCGACGGTGGTCACGATGGCGGCCCGGCGGGCGAGTTCGGCGAGGCTCGCCAGCGGCGCGACCGTCGGCCAGTGCAGGCGGTGGGACTGCTTGGCCGCCTCCTGCGCGGTGCGGACCCAGCGTTCCCGCGCCCGGGCACCGCGTTCACCCTCCCAGCGGACCACCGAGCGGGCCGCCGCGAACGGCACGATCTCGTCGACGCCGACCTCGGTGAGCATCTCCACGGCGCGTTCGCCGCGATCCCCCTTGGCCAGTGCCTGGGCGACGACCAGGCGCACACGGGGCGCCGCCGCCTCGACCCGCCGTCGCACGGCGCAGTCGATCTCGTCCCGGCGGACGGCGACGACCTCGCATTCCAGCGCCCGGCCGGCGCCGTCGGTGAGATCAACCGGCTCACCGGGGCGCAACCGGCGCACCGTGGCCGCGTGCCGGCCCTCGGGACCGGCCAGGGTGACGACCTCGCCCGTGGGCAGCGGGCGCAGGTGGAACAGGGCGTTGGTCAGCGGGGGTCCTCGGTCCTCAGCGCCCGCGCCGTGAACCTCGGCGGCGGAACAGCCCGCTGGCGCCACCACCGGTCGCCCCACCGACGATCACCGGGGCCTCTTCGTCGCGCAGCTTGGCGAGCTCGCGCAGCAACCGCTCCTGCTCGGCGTCGAGCTTCGTCGGCGTCTCCACGTTGATGTGGATGTGCAGGTGACCACGGCCCGCGGCGCGCAGGTGCGGCACTCCACGGCCGGCGAGGCGGATGACCTCGCCCGGCTGGGTGCCGGGCTTGACGGCGATCGTCTCGGTGCCGTCGAGCGTCTCCAGGGTGGCGGACGTGCCCAGCGCCGCCGAGGTCATCGGCAGGGGGAGCTCGCAGTGCAGGTCGTCGCCCTCCCGGGTGAACACCGCGTGCTGCCGCTCGGACACCTCGACGTACAGGTCACCGGAGGGCCCACCGCCCGGGCCGACCTCGCCCTCCCCGGAGAGCCGGATGCGCATCCCGTCCTCCACCCCGGAGGGGATCTTGACGGTGAGGGTGCGGCGCTTACGGACCCGGCCGTCACCGCCGCAGTCCCGACACGGGTGCTCGATCACCGTGCCGGTACCCGAACAGCGCGGGCACGGACGCGAGGTGACCATCTGCCCGAGGAAGGAGCGGGTGACCTGCTGGACCTCGCCGCGACCGGCGCAGGTGGAGCAGGTGGACGGGTGGGTGCCCGGCATCGCGCCGGCACCGGTGCAGGTCGTGCAGACCGAGGCGGTGTCGACGGTGATCTCGCGAGTGGCACCGAAGGCCGTCTCGGCGAGGTCGAGTTCGATGCGCAGCAGCGCGTCGTTGCCGCGGCGCACCCGCGAACGCGGGCCACGGCTGGAACCACCACCGAAGAACGCGTCCATGATGTCGCCGAGGCCACCGAAACCGGCGCCGAACGGCGAGGCACCGCCGCCCCCGCCGGGGGCCAGCGGGTCACCCCCGAGGTCGACGATCTGCCGCTTCTCCGGGTCGGACAGCACCTCGTAGGCGGCGGTCACGCTCCGGAAACGCTGCTGCGCCTCCTGGTCGGGGTTGACGTCGGGATGCAGTTCCCTGGCCAGTTTGCGGTAGGCCCGCTTGATCTCGTCGTTCGACGCGTCTCGACGCACGCCGAGAACAGCGTAGTAGTCCACGGCCATCAGTCGGCACCCAAGAGTTCACCCACGTATTTGGCGACGGCCCGCACGGCCGCCATCGTCCACGGATAGTCCATCCGCATCGGCCCGACCACGCCCATGCCGCCCAGCGCGAAAGGTCCGCGACCGTAGCCGGTGGCCACGACCGCCGTCGACCGCAGGGCGTCCACGTCCGTTTCTCGGCCAATGCGTACTGTTACAGTACCGGTCTCCCGCGCCGACCCGATGAGCTTCATCAACACGACCTGTTCCTCGAGCGCCTCGAGGATCGAGCGCAGCGAGTCGGCGAAGTCGACGGTGGCGCGGGTGAGGTTGGCCGTGCCGGCCATGGCGATCCGCTCCTCCTGCGGCTCCACCAGGGTCTCCAGCACCGCCCCGGCCATCGTCGCGACACACGGCCGCAGCTCGGGTCGGGTCAGGTCCGGCAGGACCGAGACGGCCTCGGGGGCATCGGTCAGGCGCTGCCCGGCGAGCGCGCAGTTGAGCGTGCGGCGCAGCTCGCCGACGATCTCCTCGTCCACCGGGGTCAGGCTCTCGATGATCCGCTGCTCGACCCGACCCGTGTCCGTGATGATCACCATGAGCAGCCGCCGTGGGCTGAGCAGCACGACCTCGATGTGGCGCAGACTGCTGCTGGACATCGTCGGGTACTGCACGACGGCGACCTGCCGGGTGAGCTGGGCGAGCAGCCGCACCGAGCGGTTGACCACGTCGTCGAGGTCGACCGCGCCCTCCAGGAAGCTCTGGATCGCCCGCCGCTCGGCCCGCGACAACGGTTTGACGCCGGAGAGCCGGTCGACGAACAGCCGGTAGCCCTTGTCGGTGGGAATCCGCCCGGCGCTGGTGTGGGGCTGCGTGATGTAGCCCTCTTCCTCCAACGCGGACATGTCGTTGCGCACGGTGGCGGGCGAGACACCGAGGCCGTGCCGCTCCGCCAGCGCCTTGGAACCCACCGGCTCATTGCTCAGGACGAAGTCCTCCACAATGGCACGAAGGACTTCCAGACGCCGATCCTCCAGCACGCGGTCGCACCCCCTTCGGCAGGCGTGACGTGACCGGTTGGCCGGACCTGCACCGACCGGTACCGGGCCTGGCACTCGGCTACTGCGAGTGCCAAGTGTAGCCCGCCGCCCCGACTCGAGGCACCCAACATAAGCCGTCACACAACAGACCGACGAGGTTCCTGGCAAGGTTCCCGCCGGATGTGGCGGGACGGCTCAGTCTGCGAGCAGGGCGCGTACCACCGTGTCGGTGAGCAGCCGGCCACGGCGGGTAAGACGCACGACGTCCGACTCCAGCCCGCCGGGTTCGACCAGACCCGAGCGGGCCAGGTCCCGCGCCGCGGCCCGGCCAGGCTCGTCCAGCTCGTCGAACGCGAGCCCCTCGGCGAGACGCACACCGAGCATGATCCGCTCGACCCGTCGGGTGTCGGGGTCAAGCTCCTCGCGGGCGGCCGCCGGACTGCGCCCCGCGCCGAGCCGGGCCGCGTACTCCGCCGGATGGCGCACGTTCCACCAGCGCACGCCGCCGACGTGGCTGTGGGCGCCGGGGCCGAACCCCCACCAGTTGTCCCCACGCCAGTAGCCGAGGTTGTGCTGGCAGCGGGCGGCGGGGTCACGCGCCCAGTTGCTGACCTCGTAGTTGGCCAGGCCGGCCGCGCCGAGCACCTCGTCGGCCAGCACGTACCGGTCGGCGAGCAGGTCGTCGTCGGGTTCGAGCAGTTCACCGCGGCGCACCCGGCGGGCGAGCTTCGTGCCGTCCTCGACGGTGAGCGCGTAGGCGCTGACATGATCCGGGCCGAGGTCGACGGCGGCCCGCAGGCTGGCCAGCCAGTCGGCATCCGACTCCCCCGGCGCACCGTAGATCAGGTCGAGGCTGACCTGCTCGAAACCGGCCTTGCGGGCCCACCGCATCACCTCGGACACCCGACCCGGGGTGTGCCGGCGGTCGAGCGCGGCGAGCACATGCGGACGATCACTCTGCATGCCGAACGAGATCCGGGTGTAGCCGGCGGCCCGCAGCTGCTCGAGCTGGGCGGGATCGACCGACTCCGGGTTCGCCTCGGTGGTGACCTCCGCGTCCGCGGCGAGCCCGAACTCGTCGGCGATCAGCCGCGGCAGGCGGGCGAGATCAGCGGGTGACAGCAGCGTGGGCGTGCCGCCACCCAGGAAGATCGTCGAAACCGGGCGCCCGACCTCACCCAGCACCCGGCGGGCCAGGCGGATCTCGGCACCGGCGATGTCGACGAAGGTCGTCAGACCCACCGACGAGACCAGGGCGCCGCCGAGATCGGCCGCCGTGTAGGTGTTGAAGTCACAATAGCCGCAGCGGGCCGCGCAGTACGGCACGTGTATGTAGACCCCGAACGGACGCTCGGCCAGTTCGGTCAGCGCGGCCGCGGGCAGCACGCCGTCGTCGGGGGGAGCTGCCCCGTCGGGAGGCTTTTGTGGCATGCCCCCAGTGTGCCCCCGACAGGTGGGTTTACGGCAACGCAATGTTCGTCCGATGTGCCGGACCGCCCGGGAGAGCTACGGGGGGACCACGCGCGGATACCCCGGAACGCGCGCCCGCGCACGCTCGGCGGGGGGTCACGTTTTGCCGTTGTTGTGGGCAGAACGGAGGATTATGGGCGGCGGGTCGTGGATCAGTGGCACCCGATACGAAAAGATCCAGTCATGGACGAGGACACCAGGCCTGTGCTGTCGGAGATCTCCGCACTGCTCCCACCCCGCACCACCGTGTATCGCTCCAGCGCCGCCGCGAGCGTCATGGGCCAACCCCACGTCCCGCTCGTCCCGGCGCTGGCGCACCCGTTCGTCGAGCCGGTGACCGAACCGATTCCCCTGCGCGCCGCGCCACTGCCCGCCGGGTGATCCGCGGGCCGGTGGACGGCGCCGCAGCCGGCACCGTCCACCGAAAGTCCCCGCGGCCGCGCCACTACCTGCCGGTGGGGCTGGCCTTTCCCGCATCGGTGGACAGCGCCGCGATGAAGGCCTCCTGCGGCACCTCGACCCGTCCGATGGTCTTCATCCGCTTCTTGCCCTCCTTCTGCTTCTCCAGCAGTTTGCGTTTGCGGGTGATGTCACCGCCATAGCACTTGGCCAACACATCCTTGCGGATCGCCCGGATGTTCTCCCGGGCGATGATCCGGCTGCCGATCGCCGCCTGGATCGGCACCTCGAACTGCTGACGTGGGATGAGTTCGCGCAGCCGGGAGGTCATCGACACGCCGTAGGCGTAGGCCTTCTCCCGGTGCACGATCGCGGAGAAGGCGTCAACCGCCTCCCCCTGCAGCAGAATGTCCACCTTGACCAGATCCGCGAGCTGCTCTCCGGCCGGCTCGTAGTCCAGGCTCGCGTACCCGCGGGTCCGGGACTTCAACGAGTCGAAGAAGTCGAAGATGATCTCGCCAAGCGGCAGCGTGTACTTCAGCTCCACCCGGTCGGCGGACAGGTAGTCCATCCCGCCCAGCACGCCGCGCCGGCCCTGGCACAGCTCCATGACCGCGCCGACGAAGTCGGTCGGCAGCAGCAGCATCGCCTGCACGATCGGCTCGTACACCTCGGCGATCTTGCCACCGGGCCAGTCGCTCGGGTTGGTGACGGTCAGCTCGGAGCGGTCCTCCATCACCACCCGGTAGACGACGTTCGGCGCGGTGGAGATGAGCGTGAGGTTGAACTCGCGCTCCAGTCGCTCCCGGACGATCTCCAGGTGCAGCAGGCCGAGGAAACCGCAGCGGAAACCGAAGCCCAGCGCCGCGGACGTCTCCGGCTCGTAGGTCAGGGCGGCGTCGTTGAGCTGCAGCTTGTCGAGGGCCTCCCGCAGCGCCGGGTACTCGCTGCCATCGATGGGATACAGCCCCGAGTAGACCATCGGCAGCGGGTCCCGGTAGCCGCCGAGCATCTGCGTGGCCGGCCGACGGGAGGTGGTGATCGTGTCGCCGACACGGGCCTGGCGGACGTCCTTCACCCCCGGGATGACGTACCCGACCTCACCGACCGACAGCGACCCGGTGGGGTGCGGGTCCGGGGAGATCACGCCGACCTCGAGCGTCTCGTGGCTCGCGCCCGTCGACATCATCAGGCAGCGGTCCCGGGTGGTCAGGGTCCCGTCCATCACCCGGACGTAGGTGATCACTCCACGGTAGATGTCGTACACGCTGTCGAAGATCATCGCTCGGGCCGGGCCGTCCGGGTCGCCGACCGGGGCCGGGATCTGGCGGACGATCTCGTTGAGCAGTTCGGGGACGCCCTGGCCGGTCTTGCCCGAGACCCGCAGCACGTCGTCCGGGTCGCAGCCGATGATGGCCGCGATCTCGGCACCGACCTTCTCCGGCTGCGCCGCCGGCAGGTCGATCTTGTTCAGCACCGGGATGATCGTCAGGTCGTTCTCGATCGCCAGGTACAGGTTGGCCAGCGTCTGCGCCTCGATGCCCTGCGCCGCGTCGACCAGCAGCACGGCGCCCTCGCAGGCGGCGAGCGAGCGGCTGACCTCGTAGCTGAAGTCCACATGCCCGGGCGTGTCGATGAGATGCAGGATGTAGTCACGGTCGTCGTCGGCCCGCCAGGGCAGCCGCACGTTCTGCGCCTTGATCGTGATTCCGCGCTCACGCTCGATGTCCATCCGGTCGAGGTACTGCGCACGCATGTTGCGCGCATCCACGACGCCGGTCACACCGAGCATGCGGTCGGCAAGGGTCGACTTGCCATGGTCGATGTGCGCGATGATGCAGAAGTTGCGAATCATCGCCGGATCGGCGCCGGGTGACAGGTGCGGGGCTGCGGACACGCGGAAGGTTCTCGTTTCGCTCGCGAGGGTCACGGGAGCGCCTCCCGTGCCGGGATTCTGGACGGCCTCACTGTTCATCGTGCCAGGAGCCGGCGACCTGCATCGTGCCAGGAGCCGACGCCGCCGCGCACCGGGCGACATCCGGTTTGATAATCTGCGCACGCGGCCGGTGGCCGTACGATGACTTCCGCACGATCCCGGCCGGGCACCCTCGCGGCCGGGCACCATCCCGACTCGACATTCAGAGGTTCCTCCGCGTGGCCAACATCAAGTCGCAGATCAAGCGCAACCTCACCAACGAGAAGCGGCGGCTGCGCAACAAGGCGGTCAAGTCCGAGCTCAAGACGCACGTCCGGCGCTTCCGTGAGGCTGTGGACGCCGGCGACGTCGAGCGTGCCGAGACCACGCTGCGTGCCGCCAACCGCAAGCTCGACAAGGCCGCGAGCAAGGGTGTCATCCACCTCAACCAGGCCGCGAACCGCAAGTCGGCGCTGGCCCGCGCCCACGCGAAGCTGACCGCCAGCTGACGTCGTCCGGTCAGGCCGGGGTGCCGTCGGCCCCCGGCTTTTCTGCGTACCCGATCGCACCCGCACCATCGTCACCCGCGCCCACCGTCTGCGGCCGCGGGCGCACCAGCCGTTCGAGTACCTCGTGGTAGCCGACGACAGCGGCGACGGCCATGGGCAGCACCAGTACGACCCAGGCGCTGGCCAGATCCCCGAGTGCGACGACCACGGTCAGCAGCCCGGTGATCGTGACCAGTGTGCCCCGGGCCCAGCCGGCCGGCAGCACCCGCAGCTCCGTCATTCTCACCCTCCTCGGTGGGATCGGTCCCGCGCGTGCGCACGGGCCACGGCGACCTCACGCAGCAGCTTCTCCAGGGCGTAGCCCGCGTCGACGGACGCCCCCTTGACACCGGCATCGGCCCGTGCGGCCGCGCGCAGGGCGTGCCCGAGCCCCGGATCGGACCAGGCCCGGGCGGCCCGGGCCGCCTTCTCGACCTTCCAGTCCGGCATCTTCAGCACCCGGGCGAGGTCGGCCTTGTTACCCCCGCCGGCGGCGGAGACCCGAGCGAGTTCCCGCAGTCCGCCGGTGATCGCGCTTGAGATCAGCACCGGTGCGGTCCCACCCTCCATCGCCTGACGCAGCAGTGTCAGCGCCCGCGGCAGGTCACCACCGATGATCGCGTCGGCGACCGCGAAGCCGGACGCCTCCGCCCGACCCCGGTGGAAGCGGGCCACCGCGACCTCGTCGAGCAGGCCGCCCTCGGTGTCGGCCACCAGCTGGTCGCACACCGCGGCCAGCTCACGCAGGTCACCGCCGACGGCGTCGAGCAGAGCCCGGGCGGCGCCCTCACTGATCCGCCCGCCGAGCCGGCGTACCTCCGCGACCACGAAGTCATGCCGATCCCGCGGCCGGGTGATCTTCGCCGCGGGCATGACCCGCGCACCGGCGGCCTTCATCGCGTCGGCCAGTCTGCGGTTGCGCACCCCGCCCGAGTGCACCAGGACGAGCACGACGTCGGACGGCATCCGGCCGATGTGGACGAGCAGGGCGTCGCGCAGTTCGTCGCCGAGGTCCTGCCCGCCGCGGACCACCACCACCCGGCCACCGCCGAACATCGACGTGGCGCTCAGGTCGACCAGATCCGCCTCGGTCAGCTCCCCCGCGGCCCGGTCGACGATCTCCACCTCGGGGTCCCGCGCCCGCGCGGCGTCGACCACGGTGCGCACCGCCCGCCCGACCAGGAGATCCTCATCGCCCTGGACGAGGACGAGGGATGCCGACGTGGCGGCGTCCGCGGAGCCGGCTGCGGGGGTCACGCGGCCAGCATGTCACGGTCCGTCCCGCGGGCCGCGGCGCACCACCGAGGCCGCCACCGAGGGTCCCCCGTCCGCGCCGGCGGGTGCCGTGACGGCCAGCGCGCCGTCGCGGTCGGTGCGACCGACGGCGACTCCGGCGGCGCGCAGTGCCCGCAGGGTGGCGGCCGCGGGATGGCCGTAGTCGTTGCCCACGCCCACGCTGATCAGGGCGTAGCGGGCCCGCACGGCCCGTAGGAAATCCGGGTCCTGGTCGGCGGAGCCGTGGTGCGCCACCTTGAGCACGTCGGCGCGCAGGGCCGCCGCCGCGCCCGGCGCCCCCAGCGCCGCCTGTTGGCCGACGGCCTCGACATCACCGGTGAGCAGCACCCGCACGCCGTGGACCCGCGCGAGGATGACCAGGCTGTCGTTGTTCGCGTCGCTGTCCGTACCGTGCAGCAGCGTGCGCGGGGCGAGCACCGTCCAGCGCAGGGCGCCGACGTGGCCCTGGCTGTCGGCCGTGATGGTGCGAACGGGTACGGCGGCCTGACCCGCCCACCGGCGCACCAGCCGCCACTGGCCGGCAGGTTCCCGCAACTCCCCGACGAGCACCTCACCCACCCGCCGTCGGCCCAGCACCCCGGGCAGACCGTTCACATGATCGGCATGCAGGTGACTGAGGATGATCGCCGGTAGTTCCCGTACGCCGAGGTCGTCCAGGCAGCGGGTCAGCCGGGCCGGGTCGGGCCCGGCGTCGACCAGGACCGCCTGCCCCGGCCCGGTCCGCAGGACCAGCGCGTCGCCCTGCCCGACCTCGCAGGCCACCACCTGCCAGTCCGGCGGCGGCCAGGCCGCGACGCGCTCGATCACCGTGCACCGGGCCGCCAGCAGCCCCGCCAGTGCCGCGGCCACGATCCGGCGGGCGCCCCGACGACGCAGCAGGGCCAGCGCGGCCACGGCGACGACGAGCGCCAGGCCAGCGCCGAGCAGCCCTTCGGGCCAGCGCACCGTGGCGGCGGGCAGGCCCGCGGCGGTGCGGGCCACCGTCACCAGCCACCAGCAGGGCAGATCGGCGGCGTGGGCGAGCAGGCGGGCCGGGGCCGGTGCCACCGCGGCGACCAGCAGGGTCAGCACCCCCAGCACCGTCGCCGCCGGGACGGCCGGGGCGGCCACCAGGTTCGCCGGGATGGCGATCAGGCTGATGCCACCACCGATCCAGGCGATCACCGGGGTGCAGGCGATCTGCGCGGCGGCCGCGACCGCGAGCGGCTCCGCGAGCCGCGGGTGCAGACGGCGGGCGAGACCGGCATGCCACCCGGGCGCCAGAATGATCATTCCAGCGGTGGCCTGGACGGACAGCGCGAACCCGACGGAGACGGCGAGCGTCGGCCAGACGAGCACGAGCACCGTCACGCTCGCCGCGAGGGCGGCCAGCGCCGCCCTGGGCCGTCCGCCGGCGAACGCGGCCAGGCCGATCAGGCCCATCACCCCGGCGCGCAGGACACTGGGCGACGGTCGCGCCAGCACCACGAAGGCGAGCAGGGTGCCGGCGGCGAGCACCGCCCGGCCCCGCGCCCCGCGCCCGGCCCGCCCGGCGACCAGCAGCGCCGTGGCGGTCACGACGGCCACGTTGCCGCCACTGACGGCCGTCAGATGGGTCAGACCGGCGGCCCGGAAGTCGTCGCGCAGGCCTTCGTCGAGGGCGCTGACATCACCGTCGACGAGGGCCGGCAGCAGGCCGCGGCGTGGCTGTGGCAGGCCCGAGGCCGCCGCGCGCAGGCCCGAGCGCAGCCGACCGGCCGTCCGTTGCGGCCAGCTCGGCTCGCCCCGCGGTCGGGGGGAGGCATCGCGGACCAGCATCGCCGCGGCGACGGTGGGATCGCGCCGTGGTGGGGAGAGCCGGCCCCGCACCTCGAGGTGCTGGCTGGGCAGCAGGTCGCCCCAGTGCGCGCCACGCACCAGCAGCACCACCCGGGCCTGCCCACGCAGGTGGACGAGGCCGGCGTCCACCCGTTCCAGCCGGGCCGGCACGGTGAAGGACGGCCCGCCTCGGTCACCCGGGCCGCCCGTCGCGGCGGCGAGCCGCCGTGGATCGTCGGTGACGACGACCCGTGCGGTGACCGTCGCCTGCCGGTCCACCAGATCGGACAGGGGCCCTCGGTCACCCGGCCGGGTCGCAAGACCGCCGGCGAGCAGGCCCGCGGCCAGAAACGACACCGCCACCACGGCGAGCGCCGGACCCGCGGCCAGCCGCACCGGGCTTCGACGACGCCGGCGGTGCCGGCGCCGGGCGGCCAGCGCAAGCGGCACGATGAGCACGACCGCGGCGGCGGCCAGCAGGACCGCGTCCGGCAGGGTCGTTCCCACCGCCAGGGCGGCACCGGCCCAGGCGGCCACAGCCGGCGTGATCAGGCGTGCGTCAAGGACCGGTGGCGTCGAGGACGGCCGTTGTGCCAGCGCGAGTCCCGTCTCCAGGCCGACGGAGACCACGCGCTCAGACCCTGATCAGGGGAAGCAGATCCGCGAGACGCTTGTCGCCGACCCCGGTGACCTCCCCCAGTTGCTGGGGCGAGCCGAAGTGGCCGTGTTCGACCCGCCACTGCACGATCCGCTGCGCGAGCACCGGACCGACCCCGGGCAGCGCGTCCAGCTGCTCGGCGGAGGCGCTGTTGAGATCCAGCGGACTGCCGCCGCCCCCGCCGCCGGCCCCCGCCGCGGTACCGGGGGCGGCGCCGGTACCGACGGGCGGCGCCTGCGATGGCGGCCCGGGCTGGCCGTCCACCAGCACCTGCTCGCCGTCGACGAGCAGCCGGGCGAGCGCGACGCCGGTGGTGTCGACGCCGGGCAGCGCCCCGCCGGCCCGCTCGAGCGCGTCGACGACACGTGAGCCCGCCGGCAGCCGGACGACTCCTGGATTGCGCACCCTGCCCGCGACATCGACCACCACCTCACCGGGCGGCGCGCCGGTGCCGCCAGCCGGGCGGGCCGCGGCGGACCCGGCGACGCCGGTGGTGGCGGCGCCCGAGTCCGTCACGCTCTCGGGGGCGGTGGCTCCGGGCGAGAGGGCCGCGATCACCGCCGAGGAGCTGGCCGGGGGTGCGCTCACCGGCACCGGGCGATGCTGCCAGGCGAGCCAGGTCGCCACGGCCGCCGCCCCGAGCGCGACCAGCGCCAGCACAAGCGCGGCGCTCGCCGCCGGTGCCACCACCGCCGAGCGCAGCGCCAGCGGGAGTCGGTCGGCGACCCGAGCCCGTATCAGCCGCGCACGACCCGCCGGGGGCGCACCGGACGCCGCGCCAGGCCGATCCTCGGGGTCAGCCGGACCACCGAAACCAGCCGGATCGCCGACATCATCGGGATCGAAACCCTCCTCGAGGTCAGCGCGGCCGGCGGCCAGGTCGCCTCGGCCCCGTGGACGCTCTCCCCCGAACACGGGAGGCCTCCGTCCGGCACCGGACGCGCCCTCGGCGGCGTCCCAGTCGGTGGACCAGTCGAGAAGCAGATCATCGCCCGCCCAGGCGTCCCGCTCCGGCTCGCCGGCGTCACCCGGATCGAATGATCGCTGTCGGCCTCGGTGCTCCCGACCATCGGCACGAAGCGGCTCGGTGGCGAACCTGCCCGCCCGCACCCGGCACGTGGGCACCAACGCCCCGGGCTCAGGGAGCGGTGGGACCGGCGTGGGAGGCAGCGTCGCAGCGGCGGACGGCACGGATACGGCGGGCGGCGGAAAGGGATCAGGCGGACGCGGACCGGGCGGGAGCGGATCAGGCGGGAGCGGAGCGGCCGGGGGCACCGGCGCGGTGGGCGCAGCCCGCGCGGCCACGGACCGGGGCCGGGGCCCGGACCGGGCCGGGGGGCGAGCGGCGGCTGGGCACCCGGGGCCGGGGGTGGCGATGACCATGGGCGAAACCGTAGATCGCACGGCGCCCGGCCGGCAGTCCCCGACCTCGGTCTGTGGACGGTCCAGCGTCGTCCACAGGCCGTACCGCTTGTCCTGCGGTGTTCATCCGCCCGACGGAATATGCGCCGGGAACACGCGTTGACCCAGGCTGTAAGTTGCATACGCAATCAAATTTGGCCGACAGCGACCGCCAGATCACGGTGACCGACCCACCTGTGGAAGGTCAGTCCGTTGACGGCACACCCAGGAGGACGCGATGACCGCCCCAGCTCCCACCGTGATCGACCTGACCGGCACCTGGACGCTCGACCCGGCCCACACCCGCATCGGGTTCTCCGCCCGCCACGCGATGGTCACCACCGTGCGCGGGCAGTTCAAGGAGGTCGAGGGCACCCTGCAGCTCGACGCGGTCGACCCGACCGCCTCCAGCGCGTCCGTGACGATCCAGACCGCCTCGTTCGACACCGGCGTGCCGGACCGGGACGGTCACGTGAAGTCGGCGGACCTGCTCGACGTGGCCACCTACCCGACGATCACCTTCGTCAGCACCGGCGCGACCGCCGGCAAGGGCGACGACGAGTACGTCCTGACCGGCCAGCTCACGATCCACGGCGTCACCAGCTCGGTCGACCTCGCCGTGACGTTCGAGGGCAGCTCCAGGGACCCGTTCGGCAACACCCGCGCGGGCTTCACCGCGACCACGTCGATCAGTCGCAAGGAGTTCGGTATCTCCTTCAACGCGGCCCTGGAGACCGGTGGCGTCCTGCTCAGCGACAAGATCAAGATCGAGCTGGACATCTCGGCGATCAAGAGCTCCTGACCTGCGCGGCGAAGCCGCCGTCCGGCTGCCGAGTCCAGAGCAGGCACGTCGCTGTTGCGTGGCGCACCTCAGCGGTATGGTCCACACGACCACGACATTCTGGAAGCAGTACGGGAGGTTCGCCGATGCGCGTGAACGTCGATTTCGACCGCTGTGCAAGCAGCGGCACGTGTGTCCGGCTCGTGCCGGACATCTTCGAGATCCGCGATGATGGCTACCTTTACCTGCTGAACGAGGAGCCGGACGACTCGCGGGCGGACGACCTTCAGGAGGCGGTCGAGTGCTGCCCGACCGAGGCCATCAGCATCTCCGCAAGCTGACCGCCCAGCGATCGTGACGCCTGCGGTGTGACGAAGGGCGGTACTCGCCCGAATCGCTTCGGGCGAGTACCGCCCTTCGCGTCCACCCGCTTCGCCACCGGAGCAGGCGAAGCGAGAAGACAGCGGACGCACCAGACCGGAGCGGACCGGTCCGCCGACGGAACGGCGATCAGCCTCCGATCACGACACCGGCCGAGAGCGCTGTGGCACGGGGGCCGCCGGACTCCTCGATCGCCTCGGCGACGGCCTCGTCGAGTTCCACCTGGTCGGTCAGTTCGGGGCCCTTGTTGCGCACGTTGCCGACCGCCGTACCGACGGGATGCGCGAGCAGCACGCCGGCCGGCGCGGGACGCAGCAGCGCGGTGAGGTCCGCCGGGTCGGTGGCCGGGTCGATCCAGCGATCCCAGGCGGCGACGGGCAGGATCACCGGGGACCGGTCGTGCAGGAACGAAAGCCCCTCGGCCGCGGTGGTGGTCAGGATCGTGAACGTCGCCAGGGGTTCGTCACCCTTGCGCCAGACCTCGTGGAGCCCGGCGAAGGCGAGGATGTCGCCGGTGGCCGGATGGCCGGCCGGGTACATGTAGAACGGCTGACCCCGGCGGGCTCCCCCACCTGGCCGGAACCACTCGTAGAAGCCGGTGGCGGGCACCAGGCAGCGCCGGGCGGCGTACGCCGCCCGGAACGCGGGTTTGACGGCCACCGTCTCCGCGCGGGCGTTGATCATCCGGGCGCCGATCGAACGGTCCTTCGCCCAGGACGGGACCAGCCCCCAGGTGGCCAGCCGCAGCACCCGCTCACCGACCGCAGCGGCGCCGGCTCCGGTGTCGGTGTCAGCTCCGGTGTCGGAGGGCTGCTCGGCGACGACGATCGGCATCGTGGAGGTGGGCGCGACGTTCGTGTTCTCCCGAATGGCTCCGCCGGTCTCGTCGCGCGCGGACATCGCCGCGACCAGATCGTCGGACTTCAGCTTCTGCGTATAACGACCGCACATGCTGTCCGAGTCTCCCAGGCACCTGTGACAGTTCCAGCCCGCCGGCCCCGCACCGTGCGCTCAGGACGGCCAGTCGAACAGCAGCGTGGCTCCCCCGGCGGCGCAGGCCAGCCCGCACAGGCCGAACAGAACGACCCAGAAGGCTCCGGGCAGCCTGGTCAGGCGGGCCAACTGGTCGGGGTCGGAGTCGGGTGCCCGCCGACGCCGACGCTGGCGCTGCAGTTCGACCAACGGACGCAACGCCCCGAGCAGCAGGAAACAGGCGATGTAGGTGGCGAAGCCGGCGCGGGCCGTCGCCGGCGCGAACCAGGAGATCACCAGGATCACCGCCGTGCTGACCACCAGCGACAGCACGCCGAACCCGTTGCGGATCACCACCAGCATCGTCAGCAGCAGCGCGACGCACAGCTGCAGCACCAGGCTCGACCGGCCGGCCGCCAACAGTCCGACCGCGCCCAGCCCGATCAGCGACGGCGCGGGATAACCCGCGGCCACCGTCGCGATGACCCCGGGCCCGGTCGGCCGCCCGGAGGAGACCGTGACGCCGGAGGTGTCGGAATGCAGCCGTACCCCGGCGAGGCGGCGACCGCTGAGCACCGCCACCAGCGCGTGTCCGCCTTCGTGGGCGATCGTGATGACATGACGGGCGACTGGCCACAGCCGGTTGCTCAGCACCGTCAGCGCCGCGAGGACGGCGGCCAGGACCAGCACCCAGCCGGGTGGATTCGGCTGCGCCTCGAAACTGCGCCGAAGGATCTCCATCCAGTTCGCCCCCTCCGACCCGAACGACGACACAACAGCCGGCGAAAGGCCATCATCTCTGGTGGATCGTCCGGTGGGTACGGGGGCCCCGCGTCGGTGCCGGGGTGGGCCGCGGCGGTCTGACTCCCCGCGCTGGCCACGACCGGACACGACGGTAGGGTCGCAGGCGGGCAGCGCAGCCCGGAGGGCGAAACCTGGCAGGGACTACCCAAGGAGAGGCCCGTCCGTGGCGGAATACGTCTACCGGCCGGTCGTCGGCGTGGCGAAGGGCCTGTTCGCGGGCCTGCGCCTGCGGATCGACATGCAGGGTGTCGAGCACATCCCGGCGTCCGGCGGTGCGATCGTGCTGATGAACCACGTGTCCTACCTCGACTTCGCCCTCGCCGGCCTGCCGTTCTGGGCGGCGGGACGCCGGCCGGTGCGGTTCATGGCGAAGAAGGCCGTGTTCGATCACCGGATCGGTGGCCCGCTGATGCGGGGGATGCATCACATCCCGGTCGACCGCAAGGCGGGGGCGGGGTCGCTGCGGGAGGCGTTGCAGGCGCTGCGGGCCGGTGAGCTGGTGGGTGTCTTCCCCGAGGCGACGATCAGCCCGAGTTTCTGCCTCGCCCCGTTCAAGTCGGGCGCCGCCCGGATGGCCGCGAGCGCGGGGGTGCCGGTCATCCCGATGGTGATCTGGGGTAGTCAGCGCGTCCTGACCAAGGGGCGGCCGTTGCGTCCGCGGGAGGCGATCGGCACGCCCATCACGATCACCGTGGGTGAGCCGGTACCCGCCGCGGAGCTCGCCGACCGGCAGGCCGGAACAGACCTGCTGTACAAGGTCATGACGAACCTGCTCGACACCGCCCAGCGGGGCTACCCACGTCCCGGCGCGGGCGAGCCGGACTGGTGGCTGCCCGCGCACCTGGGCGGATCGGCACCGCCGGTCGAGCCCGCCGACGACGCCGGCTGAACGGTCACGCCGGCTGCCCACTGGTGGCGGCCTGGCGCTTCGGCGCCGTCGCCCGCCGGTATCGTCCGCCACGGTGATCGCCTTGCGAGGTGGAGCGGCGGAGGTGGTCGAGCGTGCCCGTCGCGGGCTGGGTCCTGCTGGTGACCGTGGCCGTGGCGCTGATCGTCACGGCCGCGCTGGTCGACCGCCGTGGCGGTGGACGGGTCGCACTGCGCCGCCGGTTCGGCCCGGAGTACGACCGGGCGGTCGCCGAACTGGGCAGCCGTCGCGCGGCGCATCGCCATCTGCTGGCCGTCGCCGAACGGCGTGACACCCTCACCCTGGTCGCCCTCACCGAGGCGGAGCGGACCGCCTTCGTCCGCCGCTGGCAGGGGCTCCAAAGCCGCTTCGTGGACGACCCGGGCGGGATCACCCGCCAGGCCGACGAACTGGTCAGCGAGGTGATGCGGGCCCGCGGCTACCCGCAGGGCGATGTCCGCGAGCGCGCCGAACTCCTCGGCGTGGACCATCCCGAACTGGCGCAGGCCTACCGCCAGGCGCACACCGACGCCCAGGCCGGCGCCGACACCGAGAAACTGCGGCAGGCGCTGCTGCGGCTGCGTGACCTGTTCCACCGGCTGCTCGGCCCCGCCCCGACATCTCCCCCGGCCGCTCAGGCGGCGTCCTCACCCGAGCAGCCCAAGCCGTCCAGCGGTTCGGACGGCCCGAAGGACGCTCAGGCCCGGTAACGGTCGGCGAGGGCCCGCGCGCGGGACGGTTGGACGTGGGCCAGGGTCAGGTCGCCGCCGTAGTGGGCGAGGACCCGGTCGTCCATCAGGTGGAACCACAGTGGTGGCAGCCAGGCGGCCACCAGCAGGGTGGCGTAGCCCGCGGGCAGCTGCGGCGACTCGGGGAACGAACGCAGCGCCTGGTAACGCCGGGTCGGATGCGCATGATGATCACTGTGTCGTTGCAGCTGGTAGAGAGCCAGGTTGCTGACCACCGCGTCGCTGTTCCAGCTGTGCCGGGGGGTGACCGGTTCGTATCGTCCACCCGGCAGGCGGGCCCGGGCGAGACCGTAGTGCTCGATGTAGTTGACCCCTTCGAGCAGGCTCACCCCGACGAGGGCCTGGGCGACCAGGAAACCCAGCACCCCGACGCCGAAGATCGCGCTCAGGGTGCCGTACAGCGTCGCGGTGAGCAGCCAGCCGCGCAGCACCTCGTTGCGCGGCGACCAGACCCGCCGGCCACGCTGGCGCAGCCGGTCGGCCTCCAGCACCCAGGCCGACCGCAGTCCCCCGAACACCGTCCGCGGCCAGAACCGCCAGAAGCCCTCACCGAGGCGGGCGCTGGCCGGATCCCGCGGCGTCGCGACCCGCCGGTGATGGCCACGGTTGTGTTCGACGAGGAAATGGCCGTAGCCGGTGGCGGCCAGCATCAGCCGGGCCAGGACCCGCTCGAGCCGGTTCCGCCGGTGGCCCAGTTCGTGGGCGGTGGTGATGCCCACCCCGGTGACGCTGCCGACGGAGAGCACCGCACCGACCCGCGCCAGCACCGACAGGTGCCCCTGCCCCCAGGCGGCGGCACCCAGAACCAGCGCGATCCCGGCCAGCGGCAGGTACAGATAGGTGCAGCGCCGGTAGTACCGGTCCGCCTCGAGCTGTGCCCGCACGGCCTCCGGCGGATTGACCGTGTCCGGCGGTGACGTGAGATCGAGCAGCGGGACCAGGCCGAACACGAACAGCGGGGTGATCCACCAGTGCAACCCGACACCGGTGCGGTGCCACAACCCGTAGCCGACGATGGCCGTCAGCGGGACGACGGTGGCGGTGAGCCACATGTACCGCTTGCCGTCACGCCAGGCGGGACAGTCGGGGACGGTGAGCACAGGGGCGACCACAGGGACCTCCCATTCACCGGGCGCGCCGGCCCACAGCCGGACGCGCCGAGTCGGCCGCGGCGACCGACCCAGGACCACCGGGGGGCGCCGACGGGTCAATCTGCCAGCCCGATCGGTGCGCCGACAACAGGACCTCCACCACATGGCACCCAGGTGGTAGCCGACAGTGGTGGCACCACCGTGCCGCCGCGCAGGTCCCGGTCGATGACCGACTCACCGCCCTGGGTCGGCGGGGTGATGGTGGCCACGCTGATCCTGCCGATGCTGGTCCTGATCACCTACACCCTGCTTCCCCTGCCCGGCCAGGTACGGTTCGGCGCCGGGAACTACGTGCTCGCCGGTGCGCTGTTCGTCCTGAACATCGGCCTGCCCCGCCTGCTGCGCCGCATCCGCCGGCTACGCCGCCGCGGCGGCCAGCGAACCCAGCCCGGCCGGCGAACGTAGCCCGGCCAGCGCCGACCTCGGTGGGCGCGTAACAAGCGCCACGATGGGGCTGCCAGCCGACGGTGAGCTGCCACGATGACCAGGTGTCCGCGCTGGTCGTCCTGCTGGTGGGGCTGGTCGCGGGGATCTGCGTCCGACGCCGCTCGCACCCACCGCCTGCGGCCGCGGCGGTGGTGAACACCTGGCTGCTCGACATCGCGTTGCCCGCCCTGGTGCTGCACACGGTGCACCTCGTCGACTTCCCGGACCATCTCGCGCTCGTCGTGGCCGCCCCCTACCTGCTGTTCGCGATCTCCTGCGCGCTCTACCTGTTCGCGGGCCGGCTCCTGCGCCTGCCCCGCCAGACGGTGACCGCCCTGATCGCCGCGACCGCGGTGGCCAACACCAGCTTCGTCGGCTTTCCGATGGTGACCGCGTTCTACGGTGCCGATGATGTGGCGATCGCCGTGCTCGTCGACCAGCTCGGCTCGTTCCTGCTGGTGAACACCATCGTTCTGGTCACGGTGACGGTCGTCGCCGGGGCGGCGCTGCCCCGCGTGGAGCTGGCGCGCCGGGTCCTGACCTCGCCGGCGCTGCTGGCCCTGGTCGGCGCGCTGCTGCTGCGCCCGGTGACCTTCCCGTCCTGGCTGGACGAGGCGTTGGTGTCCCTCGGCGCCACCCTCACCCCGCTCGCGCTGTTCTCGATCGGGATGCAGCTGGAGGTCCCGGCGGCCCGCCGGTACCGGCGGGAGCTCGTCCTTGGCCTCGGGGTGAAGCTGGTCGTCGCGCCCGCCCTCGTCGTCGGCTGCTACGCGCTGGCCGGCGGCCTGGGCAACCACGGTGTGACCATCGCCCTGTTCGAGACGGCGATGCCGCCGATGGTCGCCGGTGCGCTGATCGCCACCCGCCATGACCTGGCCACCCCGCTGCCCAGCCTGCTGGTGGGTGTGGGTGTGCCGTTGAGCCTGCTCACCCTGCCGCTGTGGGCGCTGCTGCTCGGCTCCTGATCCACCCCGCTCGGACGGCTGTCCCGCGACCACCAGAGAAGATCTTGATCGGGGCGAATCTGGTGAGTCGGACAGGCCCACCGTCTAGGGTGGATGACAGGACGATCGCCGACGAATCCGTGGTGTCGGCGTCGCCTGCGTACCCGCGTTCGGGGCGTCGGCGTTGGCGTCCGAGAGGAGTGGGATCTTCGGTGAGTGCGGTGCAGACAGCGACGTTGGCCGACGGTGTGGCCGAGGCCACGACCGGTCCGGCCGGGTACACCCGGCTCGGGGTCATCGGCTGCGGCCTGATGGGGTCCGGCATCGCCGAGGTGGCCGCCCGCGCGGGGCTCGACGTGGCCGTCCGGGAGATCAACGAGGGTGCGCTCGAGGCCGGCCGTAAGCGCCTGACCTCCTCGTTCGACCGGGCGCTGCGCGGCGGCAAGATCAGCGAGTCGGATCGGGACGCGGCGCTGGCCCGGCTGACGTTCACCACCGAGCTCGAGGCGTTCGCCGACCGGGACGTCGTCGTCGAGGCGATCGCGGAGAACGAGCGGCTCAAGGCCGAGATCTTCGGCACCCTCGACAAGGTCGTCACCCGCCCCGACGCGATCTTCGCATCCAACACCTCGTCGATTCCGATCATGAAGCTGGGGGTGGCGACGTCCCGGCCCGAGCAGGTCGTCGGCATCCACTTCTTCAACCCGGTGCCGGTGCAGAAGCTCGTCGAGATCGTCCCGTCGCTGCTGACATCCGAGCGGACCGTGGCCGCCGCCGAGAGCTTCGCCGCCGAGGCGCTGGGCAAGCAGACCATCCGCTCCACCGACCGCGCCGGCTTCGTGGTCAACGCGCTGCTCGTGCCGTTCCTGCTCTCGGCGATCCGGATGCTCGAGGCGGGCCTCGCCGCCGCCGACGACATCGACAACGGCATGGTGCTCGGCTGCGCCCATCCGATGGGTCCGCTCAAGCTGTGCGACCTGATCGGCCTGGACACGATCAAGGGTGTGGCCGACTCGATGTACGCCGAGTTCAAGGAGCCGCTGTACGCCGCGCCGCCGCTGCTGCTGCGGATGGTCGACGCGGGCCTGCTCGGCCGTAAGAGCGGACGCGGGTTCCACACGTACACCCGATAGGACTCCGGCGCCGGGTGCCGGTCATCTGATGCCGGGTATCCGGGTCACATCGAGGATCTGACTGCGACCAGCGGGCGGGCTGCCATGAACGCGTCGTTCGACCTTTACCAGCTTCCCGAGGAGCACATCGCGCTGCGGGAGGCGGTGCGTGGCCTCGCCGACAAGGAGATCGCCCCGTACGCGGCGGACGCCGACGAGCACGAACGCTTCACCGTCGAGGCGTACGGCGCGCTCGCCCGCGCCGGCTTCGCCGCGGTGCACATCGACGAGGCCTACGGCGGGCAGGGGGCCGACTCGGTCGCCACCTGCATCCTGATCGAGGAGGTCGCCCGGGCCTGCGCGGCGAGTTCACTGATACCGGCGGTGAACAAGCTCGGCAGCCTGCCGATCATCCTGTCCGGGTCGGAGGCGCTCAAGCGGCTCGTGCTGCCGTCACTGGCCAGCGGCGAGGCGATGATCTCCTACGCGCTGTCCGAGCGGGAGGCCGGTTCGGACAACGCCTCGATGCGCACCCGGGCCCGCCTCGACGGTGACCACTGGGTGCTGGACGGCACCAAGGCGTGGATCACCGGTGCCGGCGAGTCGACCTGGTACACGGTGATGGCCGTCACCGACCCGAACGCCACCCGCCGGGTCGACGGCATCTCGGCGTTCGTCGTGCACCGCGACGACCCCGGCTTCGCGGTGGGCACCAAGGAACGCAAGCTCGGTATCAAGGGCTCCCCCACCGCCGAGATCCACTTCACCGGCTGCACCATCCCCGCGGACCGGATCATCGGCGAACCAGGCACCGGCCTGCGCACCGCGCTGGCCACTCTCGACCACACCCGCCCGACCATCGGCGCCCAGGCCGTCGGCATCGCCCAGGGCGCGCTGGACGCGGCGCTGGCCTACGTCCGCGAACGCCGCCAGTTCGGCCGGGCCATCGCCGACAACCAGGGTGTGCAGTTCATGCTCGCCGACATGGGCATGAAGATCGAGGCGGCCCGCCACCTGGTGTACGTCTCGGCGGCGCGGGCCGAGCGTGGGGAGAAGGGCCTCGGCTTCGTCTCCGCCGCCGCCAAGTGCTTCGCCTCCGACGTCGCCATGGAGGTCACCACCGACGCCGTCCAGCTCTTCGGCGGCGCCGGCTACACCCGCGACTTCCCGGTCGAACGCATGATGCGCGACGCCAAGATCACCCAGATCTACGAAGGTACCAACCAGATCCAGCGCGTCGTCATGTCCCGCGCCCTGCTCAGGGGCTAGGAACTCCGCGTTTCCCCTGGCAGCAAACATGATCCGAGCTAGCAGGCGTCGTCCAAGCACAGGGCCGCTCCGATCCGTCGGCGGGCTGCCTCGTCCTGACCGACGATGCACCGGGCGTAGGCGTGCAACAGCACCGCTACCGAGTGCCCGGCCCACTGCACGATCTGCGTCGGGGCGACTCCGGCGTTGAGCCACTCCGGGACCGCGGTGTGCCGAAGGTCGTAGGGACCGCAAGCAGCGCGTCCGGGTAGGAGATGGCCCCCGCCCCACAGCGGTAGCGGAGCTGGCCTTGGCGGTACCGGTGGTCGCTGGGGCCGGAACCCCTGAGCGGGTCTCGCAGGCCTCCAGGAGGTGGGGGGCCATCTCCTCGACGGGCCGGGGCTGGGAGGTCCACCGGCATTGCGGCGACGAGACAGTAGCAGCGGCTATCGACTCTTGTAGATGTCGTGAGTCCCAATCCGCAACCAGCGCACGTGGGGACCGTCCCGGCCTGGGACGGGGTCCCCGTACTCCCACAGAGCCCGGCCGTCCTTCGCCCAGCGCAGCTCGAACACGCCCGACTCCGAGCGGAATCCCTTCACGCCGAGGCTCGGGTGGAACTGGCCCGTCTCCAGGCCCTCACGGAACAGTGCGACCGCGCGGCGGAACGCCCATCGCTGTTCGGAGGTCAGCCGCGCGTACTCCGCCATGAAGCGGGCCACCTGCTCGTACGTGGGCACGTGGTCACGATAGTGCGGTGATCGCCTGCCCTGATGAGGAGGTCGCGGCTACTCAGCTTGCCTTGGGGTGCTCCTCGGCGGCCAACTGGTCGAGGAGCGCGTCGAACGCGGCATCGGACAGGCAGAGGACGGTACGGCCCGCCTCGACGTCCTCGTGGGCCTCGTCGATCGCGCGCTTGGTGTCAGCGTCAGGTTCATCAACCCACTCGTGTGGCTCAGGGTAGGGCCGCATCGCTGGGTCCATGGTCAGCCTCCCTACCGATGCGCGCCGCACCAACTCAACCTTAGCTTCATCCATGATGGCTGACCGTGGCAGCCTGGGCGACACAAGGGGCCAGCGCGCCCGCCCGGGCGCCAAGGGCGGTCCCCGGGGGCAGAGTTCGGGCCGAAATCGAGGCCCAAGATCACCCAGATCTACGAGGGCACCAGCCAGCTCCTGCGCGGCTGACGGACCAGCCGAAGCCTGACCACGCCACCACCGTCGCCCCGGGATCGCGGGCCGCTCTGGGCACGTCTGGGCGCCTACGGATAGTCCGGATCGACGGTGCAGGGCCGGTGGGCGCGGCGCCCAGGCAGCGCCGGAAGAACAGCGCGCCGTCAGCCGTACGACCGTGAAACTCGATGCCCGGCCGTGTTGTGATGTGATGTGATGTGATGATTCCGGCGCACACAGGTGTATCTGGCCGTGGCGGGTGACGGGGGTCCACGTGAACGAGCGGCGGCGCAGTCTGCAGGATCGGATCCGGGCCCGCCAGTCCGACGTCTTCGTCGGCCGGACCGAGCAGCTCCGCCAGTTCGAGGAGAACCTGGACCTGCCGTTCGACGACCCGCGCCAGCGATTTCTGTTCAGCGTCTTCGGCGACGCGGGAATCGGCAAGACATTCCTCGTGCGCCAACTCGCCCGCGTCGCGCGGGAGAAACAGTGGCAGACGGCAACCGTCGACCACACCGTCCTCGGCGTGCCGGAGACGATGGCCTCGATCATCAACCAGCTTGAGCAGGCCGGTGTCAAGGTCCGCCGCTTTACCGAACGCTACGCGGCCTACCAGGCTCGGCGCGGAGAACTCGCTACCGACCCTGATGCACCGGACGGGCTGTCCTCCCTGCTGACAAAGAGCTTTGTCCGCGTCGGCCTCCATGCAGCCGGAGATGTTCCGGTCGCCGGAGCTCTGACCGAGGCCATCGACGCGGACGCGGCGGCCGAGCAGGTCGACCGGCTGCGTCGCTTCCTCGCAGGCAAGTTTCGCAACCACGACGATCTGCGCCTCGTGATATCTCCGATCTCCGAACTGACACCGGCGTTCATCGCCGATATCATGCAGGCCTGCGAACGCGCCCCACTTGCGCTGTTCTTCGACACCTACGAGCGGACCAGCGTTTTCCTCGACAGCTGGCTGATGGATCTGCTCCATGGTCGATTCGGGGACCTGCCCGAAAATCTGATCCTTACCGTCGCCGGCCAACACCGCCTAGATCCGAACCGCTGGGCGGAGTTCTTCGGTCTGCGCGCCGACATTCCGCTACGGGTCTTCACCGATGAGGAGGCTCGCGAACTACTTACTACCCGTGGCGTCACCGACGGTCGGGTCATCGAGGTCATCCTGACCCTGTCCGGGCGCCTTCCCGTGCTCCTGGCGATGCTTGCCGAAGGCAGACCCACCACCACGGACGAACTCGGCGACCCCAGCGGCGATGCCGTCGAACGTTTCCTTCGCTGGGAGGAGGATGAGACGCGCCGACAGGCTGCACTGCTGGCCGCCCTCCCCCGGGCTGTCGACGCCGACCGGGTCGCCGCCGCGCTGGACAGCGACGAGGTGGTCGCGGCGGCGACATTTTCCTGGCTTCGTAGCCTTCCCTTCGTCTCCGTGCGCGCCGAGGGCTCCCACCAGTACCACGACGTCGTCCGTGACCCGATGCTGCGCCAGCTCCGCCGCGAAGCTCCGAACACCTGGCGCACCGCGCACCTGCGCCTGGCCGAGTTCCACCGCGCCCGTCGCGCCGCGATGGCCTTGGCGGACCACGACGGGGCGCTCAACGATGCCTGGCAGGCGGATGCTCTCGAGGAGATCTACCACCGGCTCAGCGCACACGAGCCCGCAGCGCTCACCAAGGCCATGCATCATCTGATTGACACCTGGTACTGGGCCGAGCCGGATACGACCCGCCGGGCCGCCGAGGCGATCGCCGCCGCCGGTCGAGAAGGTGCCCACCCGGAGGCCGCGAGGCGCGCAGCGGCGATCCTCGCTCCCTTCTCCACCGTGCCCACGGACCCGATCGCACTCCTCACGATCTTCCTCCAGGACACCACCTGCGATGCGATCCATCGGGCCCGCGCACTCACCGATCGCGCCAAGGCGCTGTATGAACGAGGTGAGACCGTACGTGCTTTCGCGGACCTCACCGAAGCGGTTGAGCGCGCTCCGACGCTGGCATACGCGTGGGGCAGCAGAGGAAAATTTCACCGTCTCGCCGACCGGTTCGATGCCGCACTCACCGACCTCAACCGGGCCCTCGAACTCACACCCGACTACGCCTGGGCCCTGGCCAGCCGCGGACAGACCTACCAGGCCCTCCAACGCTACGACGAAGCACTCACCGACTTCAACCGCGCCCTCGAACTCACACCCGACGACGCCTGGCTACTCGACAGCCGGGCCGAGACCTACCAGGCCCTCCAACGCTACGACGAAGCACTCACCGACCTCAACCGCGCCCTCGAACTCAAACCCGACTACGCCTGGGCCCTGGGCAGCCGCGGACAGACCTACCAGGCCCTCCAACGCTACGACGAAGCACTCACCGACCTCAACCGCGCCCTCGAACTCGAACCCGACGCAACCTGGCTACTCGACAGCCGGGCCGAGACCTACCAGGCCCTCCAACGCTACGACGAAGCACTCACCGATCTGGATCGCAGTGTAGAAACGGACGACCAGGATGGGTGGACTCATTACTTTATCGGCCTTGTGCGCCACGCCATGGGAGCCAGCGATAACGCAGAGGCCGCGATCACCCGCGCGCTGGCCGTTGATCTGGAATCCCTCGAAGCGGATCCGGGCAATGCGCGGCTGAGTTTCAATGTGGCTGTCTACCTGCGAGCCCTCGACCGCGAGGAAGAAGCCGAGGCGCGCGTGCTGGCCACGCTTGCCACGGATCCCGTGCCACCAGCCCTGGCCTGTATCGACGATCTCAAGCAGCTTCAGCGAACGACCGGTAAAGATGTCACGCGTCTACTCGCCCTGTTGGAACGACCACCGATCAGTTGATGCAGGCCGCGGCTGCGGTGGTGGTTGGGATGGCAGTCGGGCTGACCGAGGCGGTCGGTCCCGCCGCAGCGGAGCCGCGGCTCGGCGCGGTCGATGACGGCGTCACCGACGTGAGCTGTCTGGACTGCTCTGTGCCGGGTAGAGCCTTGCCTGCGATGACGACCGGGCCGGCGACTGACGCGGTTGCCTGGCTCGCCATGTCCGGGGTGGGCGTGGTTTCAAGGGCCGCGGACGAGTCCGCAGCCGGAGCGGTCTGGGGGCTGCCCGTGGGTGTCGGGGCCGGAGCAGTCGTTGCTGTACCCCCGCCCATCTGCTCGGCGAAGAAGGCGCGGACGGCGTTCGGGTCGTAGTAGAAGTAGAACGCCGGGGACGAGACCTCCCCGGTGATCGGGATGGTCGCGAAGCTCACCGAGCCGGTGCTCATGCCGCGCAGACGCTCGGCGAGCAGCCGCAGGTCCGTGATGCTGGTGCCCCCGTCGAGCACGGCGGCGTCGGTCAGCGCGTTCAGGAAGGACGTCAGCTTCCCGGGGCTCAGCAGTACGTCGGACGACGCCACCGTGCGGAACACCGCGGCCATGAACGCCTGCTGGCGGTGGATGCGGGACAGGTCGCCGTCCAGGAAGCCATGGCGTTGCCGGACGAACGCGAGCGCCTGCTCGCCGACCAGGTGGTTGGTGCCGGCGACGCCGGCGAAGCCGGAACTCGGGTCGTTCAGGTTCGTCGAGCGCACCCGGCGGCCGTTGTCCAGGGTGAGCGGCTCGACGTAGGGCGAGGCGACCAGGCAGACGTCGACCCCGCCGATCGCGGTGGTCATCCGCTGGAAGCCGCCGAAGTCGATCTCGGCGTAGTGGTCGATGCGGATGCCGGTGAGCTGTTCAAGGGTGGCCACCAGCAGGGCCGGGCCGCCGCTGTTGAAGGCGCTGTTCACCCGGTCGCGGCGGGCGCGGTGAGCGTCGCCGTCGGCGTCGGTGTACGACGGGATCGGCACGTACAGGTCCCGGGGGATGGACACGATCGAGGTGGTGCCGTCGGAGTCCAGGTGCGCGATCATCATCGTGTCGGAGCGGGCGCCGCCGACCTTCGCGGCATCGCTGCCGGTGCGCACGTCCGAGCCGACCAGCAGCCAGTTCTCGGTGCCCACCGGCACCGATGGCGGCCGGGTGACATCGGCGTGCGGCAGTGCGATGTCGGCCCGGTCGATCCGGCGGTCGTAGGCGGTGATGATCACCCAGCCGGCGACCGACGTGACCAGGATGACGAAGCTCACCAGCCCGGCGACCCCCAGCAGCAGTCGCGACCGCAGCCGTCGGCGTACCGGTGTGACCGGTGGCTCGTCGGGGGTGCCGGCCCTGGCCATGGTCACCATCGACAGCCCGCCGGCGGGCAGCGCCTCCTCGGGAAGCGTCCCGAACGTCGCCACGGCCCCCGCCCGCCTCGGCAGCTCCGCCGTCGGCACCTCGACCCGCCCGGCTCCCGCGGCGCTGCCACGCGAGATCGGCGTGGTCTCCGGGGCGGGCAGGACGGGTTCGGGGCCGCCCGCGCCGGCCGCGTCGATCACTCCGAGGTCGGTCGGGGCGGGACCGGAGCCGGCGGGATCGTCCACGCCACCGTCGGACCCGACGTGATCCGCTGCCCCGGTGCGCTGCCCGGTGACCGCCTGCTGTCCGGGAGCGCCCCGCCGCGGGGGATGCCCCACGCTCATCGTGCGTCGGCGAAGATCGGACGAAACGGACAAAAAGGCACACGGGTAATGCGGTGAGGCGACGCGATTACGTTCACCCGTCGCCTCTTCCACCCGATAGCCCTGATTAGCCCGTTAGATCTACCACCATAGGCAGCAGGACCGACCGGGTCGCGCACCGGCCGGCAGTTTGTGACAACTACCGCGATGAACAACCGAAATGTGCACTGGTGGCCGCGTCTCGACCACGGGAACACCATCCGCCGAGTCCGGATCGACGCCAGCCCCGCACGCTGCGCCACGCTCCCCCGCGCCAGCCCCCATCCCGACCGCGGACGCCGAGCCTCAGCGCCGAACGCGAAACGCCGACCGCCGACCGCCGGCCGCGAAGGAGCACCGGGTAAGAAGCTCCAGGTCAGAAGCGTCGAGTCAGGAGGCCAGCCAGGCGTCGAACGATGCCCGGCTCTCGGCGACGCCGACCGGAAGAGCTCGCGGATAGTCGCGCAAAGTAATGGTGTATCGCCAGAGCGTTTCCGCTTTGATCATGCCGCTGCGCACCGACGCCTTGAGGAGATGCCAGGTGGTGATCGCGGTGATGCCGCTGCGGGCGGCCAGTCGGGTGGCTGCCCGGTCGTCCGTGACGAACAGGCCTTTCACACGGCGCCGCGTCATGATGGCGAGCGTCTCGGCTTCACCGAGATGGTGATGCCGACTGTCACCGGGGCCGGCCAGGCCGTCGCGCATGATCATCGCATCCTGCAGCTCCGCGGCGTCAGGTAACCATGGGGCCCCGAAGATGCGCCGTGCACTGCCGAGCACATCGAGTCCAGGCACCCGCGCGGAGCGGCGACATTCCGATTCGACGGTGGCGCACCAGCGGCCGTTGCCCTTGACGAGCCGTTCCAGCAGATCCATCCGGTTGATGATCGCGAAATTGATGAGCACGGTGTTGTCGGGAAACAGCAGGACGGTCACGATTCAGTGGCCCAGCACCTCGACCAGATCATCGACGTTCACCTCGGGCACCGAGGGTGTGTCCACCTCGACCTCGTCCGGATCGACACCCAGCATCCAGGCAAGCGTCTCCTTACCGAGCGCGCCGGTGGCGATTCTCGCCAGATGCGCCTCGGTGAGCTCGAGGGGAAAGCGGCGGCGGGCGGCGGCCTGCATCCGCGTCGTGATCTCGTCATCGCCGGTGCGGGACGCCCAGTGCCGCCGCAGCAGTCGCTGCGTCGTCTGCCCGACCCATTCGTCGACCACGGCGGGCAACTCGCCGCACACCGCGTTCAACCGGCGGGCCAGCGCGTCGATGGACACCCCGCGCCGCCAGACCAGATCGGCGAGGCCGGCGGAATCCAGACTGACCCATTCGACGGCCTCGAGCAGATCTCGTGGCAGCAGCAACTCGGCGGCGAACGCGTTGGCGGCGGCCTCCCGCCGATTCCATTCGGCTTCGCAGGCACCATCCTCATGATGGCCGTGGACGAGATGACCGAGCTCATGGGCGAGCGACCAGTTCTCCCTGAACCAGTTGCCGGTACCCGGCAGAACGATCACCCGGTAGGCGCCGATCGCCAGTGAGTACGCGGTGGACAGCCCGGGCAGGCGCACGACCCCGATGCCGAGGTGAGCCTCCAGCCGTTCCGCGAAGGGGCGGACGAAATCTTCGCCCAACACCACGCGCATCTCCCCCGGACTCTGGGGCAGCGGCGGCGCAACCGGCGCCCGCGCCGCCTCGCCCGGCACGGGATAGGCCTGCCGGTAGGCCAGCGCGATGTCCTCCAGGAGGCGCTGGTCGGCCTCGCGGGCCGGCACGCCCCGGCGGCCGCTCGCATGATCGAAGGTGTGCCGGGCCGCCACCACCAGCCGGTGGGGATCGACCCGGCCGGTGATCATCCAGTGCAGGTCGGCGCCGAGCAGGTCGGCCAGGCGGGCCAGCTCGATCGAGGAGAAGGCGCGCCGGTCGTTCAGCGCACGCGAGAACGCGTCGGGCGTCATGTCGATCTCGCGGGCGATGTCCTGCTGGCGAGCATCGGGACGGGCCTGTCTGATCCGCTCCAGCACACGGTCGCCGATGCTGCGCATGCGATCATCCTACCAGCGGATTGGGATTTTCCCAATCGAGTGTGTGGTCGTGCCGCTCGGTCAGGACCGTGGCAGTGCCGCGAGGGTGTGCCGCAGGCCGTCCTCGAGCGGCGTCGGCTCCCAACCAAGCTCGGCGCGGGCCCGGCTGGCATCGGGTACCGCGTTCCACCGCAGGTAGTGCAGCTGGCCACGCGCGAGCGGCGGTGGGCGCCGGGTCAGCCGCGCCGCCGCCTCGCCACCGGTCGCGAGCAGCTCGGCCAGCGCTGCCGGCAGCGTGGCGGCCGGGGCCCGGCCACGCCCGCCCACGCTCACCACCGCGGCGGTGAGCGCACGCAGACTCAGGTGGGTGTCGGACAGGATGTACCGCGCCCCCGGCCGGCCCAGGCCAGCGGCGGCGAGCTGACCACGCCCCAACCCTTCGGTGAACACCAGACCGAACCCGCCTGGCGGCACCACCGGCAGCAGCCCACGCAGCGCCGGCCGGAACATCCGCAGCTCCATGGACGCCGGCCCGTAGGGGCCGAGGCCGTAGACCGTCGCCGGGTTCACCACCACCACCTCCAGCTCGCCCGCCGCGGCGAACACGGCCTGCTCGGCCCGCTGCTTCGACCGCTCGTACGGGGTGCCCTTCGGTCTGGACGCGAGACTCGTCTCGTCGAACCGGCCGCCGGGTGGCGCGTCGAACACGTCGATCGTGCTGGTGTGCACCAGGCGACGCACCCCGGCGGCCGCCGCGGCCCGGGCGAGCCGCGCCGACCCGGCGACGTTGACCTGGTCGAACCGGCCGGGATCGGCAAGCCACTGTTCGGGCACGCCCATCGCGTTGAACACGACCTCGACACCCTCGACGGCGGCGGGCAGCGTCGCGGGATCCGTCACATCCCCGACGACCACGTCAAGCCCCGCGGCTGGGAGCGCGCCGCTGCCCGGGTGGCCGCGGACCAGCACCCGCACCTCGTGCCCGGCGGCCAGTGCCGCCCGCACGACGGCACCGCCGACCTTCCCGGTCGCTCCGGTGACGAGGATGCGCACGCGGCGCAGCCTACGGCCGCGGGTCCGACCGCTCCAGCGCTGCCGCGTCCGCCCGATCCGGTGAGCTCACGCCGGAGGCGGACACGAGCGAGCGCGACCGATCACCCCGCGACCGCTGCTTCCAGGTAAAGGCGGCAATACACGGACATGCCGAATCCGTCCGTACCCGCGGCGACCACCACCGGGGGGATGCTCGGCACGTTCAGCGCGGCGCGCGACCGCGTCCGGGGCCTGCAAGCCGGTAAAATCATGACGAGGCAGGGATGGGCCTGGCCTGGCCAGCTCCTGACCACAGCCTCCTGACCACAGCGAGCGGTGCCCGGTTCCGGTCGGTCCCGGGTCGGTGGAATGCAACCGGCCTCGGCTGCGCTTCTTTTCAGGTGACGGAAGCGAGCGGTGGTGTAGAGGAGGACGTCGATCGTGCTTGATCCGCGAGAGCTCTACAGTCTCACCGAGGACGGGTCCGAGCAGCAGTCCGGTGAGCAGCACCGGCCGATCATGCTCGAGGTGATGACCGGCGTCGTCGACGCGGGAAACGCCGTCAGCCTGGCCGGCGAACACCTGCTCACAGCGCTCGAGCACCGGGTCGTGGCGACGTTCGATGTCGACCAGCTGCTCGACTACCGCTCCCGCCGCCCTCCCATGATCTTCTCGGAGGATCACTGGGAGAGCTATGCCGACCCGGTGCTGGCGCTCTACGAGCTTCGGGACGAGTCGGACGTGCCGTTCCTGCTTCTGACCGGACCCGAACCCGACCTGCAGTGGAAACGCTTCATCGCCGCGTTGCGCCAGATCGTCGATCAGTTCGGCGTCGCGCTGACCGTCGGGTTGAACGCCGTCCCCATGGCGGTGCCGCACACCCGTCCGGTCTCCGTGACCGCGCATGCCAGCCGCAAGGAGCTCATCGCCGGGTACGAACCCTGGCTGCGTCGGCTGCAGATTCCGGGCAGCGCCGGTCACCTGCTCGAATACGAACTCGGCCGCGACGGGCGGGACGCGATGGGTTTCGCGGTCCACGTCCCGCACTATCTGGCGCAGTCGACGTATCCCGCGGCCACCGAGGTGTTGTTGACCTCCGTGTCCAAGGCCACCGGTCTGATGCTGCCGCTGGATGGACTGCGCTCCGCGGCACTCGCCGTGAACGACGAGGTCAACAGCCAGCTCGCCGAAGGTGGCGAAGCCGCATCCCTGGTCCGGGCGTTGGAGGAGCAGTACGACGCCTATCAGCGGGGCCGGCGCGGGCCGAGCCTGCCGACGGTTGATGGTGAGCAGAAGCTGCCAACGGCCGACGAGCTGGGCGAGGCTCTGGAACGCTTCCTGGCCGAGCAGTCCGAGCCCGGCGGTCCGAACCCGCTGGGCTGAGCTGGCCGGAAAGCCCCGGTCCGGCCCCCTGCGCGAAACAGGCGGCCGGACCAGTCGGATTGCGATACCACACCAGGGGGTAGCTGTCCTGGTTTTCTCTGTCTTTTCCTGCCCCGGAGCCTTCCGGATGTTGCCATTTATCCGGATTCGCACTCGCGTAGGCTCACGCTTCGCCACGGTGGGTTGACGGCCCGCAGCGGCACAGGAGATCGCCCCGACCCGGTGGCGCATGACAGAGAGAACCAGAAATGACCTCGCCCCAGGGGCGGCCTCCTCGCGCGCCCCGCCGCAGGAGCAAGCCCGCGACCGATGCCGCGCCCACCGCTGTTTCCCCACCGCGATCTGACGTCGCCATTGATGCCGCCACCGAAAGTGGCATCGCCGAAGATGTCGCCACCGAGAATGGCACCGCCAAAGGTGTCGCCGCCGAAAGTGGCGGCGTCGACAGTCGCACTGCCGAAAGCGGCGCTGCCGCAGCAACCACGATGGTCGCACCAGAAGTCGCCCCCGATGCGAACGCCATCACAGCATCAGCCGACGCATCAGCCGGCTCCACGCCGAAGGCGACCGCGACAACCCTTCCCAGCTCGGCGGATTCCGCCGGACTGCCCTCCACTGCCGACATCACGGCCCAGCCCACGGGTAGCTCCGTCGAATCCAGGCCGGAAGCCGCCGGCGAGGCCGAGCCGGCCCCGCAACCAGGCCGGAAGAAGTCCGCGGGTGGCCCGGCGAAGCGCCCCCAGCTACGCAAGCCACTGCGGACGGCCCTGCTCACCCTGCACATCATCGTGAGTGTCGGCTGGAACGGCGTCGCGTTCTGCCAGCTGGTCCTCGCCAGCACCGCCGCGGTCGATCCGGATCTGCGACACGCGGCCTACGAACTGATGCACGTCATCGACCGGACGCTCAACATCCCGCTGGCGCTGCTCACCCTGATCACCGGTGTCGTGCTGTCGGTGAAGACCCGCTGGGGCCTGCTGCGGCACTGGTGGATCGTGGTGAAGCTGAGCATCACCGTGGTGGCCGTGATCAGCGGAGGGGCGGTGATCCGCACACTGATCGTCGCCTCCGCCAAGCACAGTGCCACCGCGGCGGCCGGCTATCCGGCCCAGACCGTGGCGCTGGTCGTCTGCGGCACGGTGATGAACCTGCTGTTCATCACCGCGACCGTGCTGTCGACCACGAAGCCATGGGGCCGCACCCCGCGTGGGCGCCGCGAGGCGGGGGCTCTCACGGCGACGCCACGGCCGCAGCCCGAACCCCCGCTCGCGTCCTCGGTGCTGCCAGCGGCGTCCTGACGGCCGCCGCGGCCAGGCCAGACCGACCCCAGCCCCGGCCAACGGGCAGCCGGGCAGCCGGGCAGCCGGGCAGCCGGGCAGCCGGGCAGCCGGGCAGCCGGGCGACGATCAGTGCCGACCGGGCACGCGGCCGATGTCGGCGTCGGACAGGGCGCGGATCGCGAGGCGGTCGACGAAACGCTCGATGATCGCCCCGACCGGCCAGCGCTCCACCTCGGCGATCAGGCGCGTGGCCTCCGCCTCCGCGTCGGCGGCCGGCCACCCCTGCGCGTCGAGACTGTGGCACAGCGCATCGCGATAGTCGTCTTCGGTGATTCCGGGCAGATGGCGCACCATGGCCGTGGTGGTGCCGTAGTACGAGCCAAGACCGACGAAGACCCGGCCGCACTCGCATCGCCCGTGCGGACGGTCCAGATGCAGATCGCAGAATGCACGCAGGGTGACGAGCTCGCCTTCCACCGCCCAGTGGAAATCGTCGACGCGCAGGCCCTGCCCGTACGCCGTGGCCGTGAGAAGTTTCATGACCGCAAGCTCCTCGTGGTCGCCCGACCGCTTCCGGATGGGAAGCGGATGCCCTGCGGGTCTACGAGAAGACAATCATCCCCCACCGACAAAGTCTCGAACTACCCACGATCGCGGTACTCTCGGGCCACCTCGTGAGCGGCCCTCCAGAGGACGGGCGGATAATAGCCCGGTTGAGCGGGAGCGACGGGAGGATCACTTTACGTGACCATCTCGCACCCCACCCCGAGAGTGCGTGAACGGGCCTGGCTCGTCGCCGACGCGGTGACCTGGCGTGGGCTGCTCCACCTGCTGCTGAACCTGCCGTTGTCGCTGGTCGGGTTCGTTGTCGTGACCGTGGTGATCTCCCTCGGTGTGGGCCTGGCCGTCACGGTTGTCGGTATTCCGGTGCTGGTCGCGGGGCTGCGGATCTGCCGGGCGTTCGGCTCGCTGGAGCGGGCCAGGGCACGCCGTCTGCTGGGCCTGCGCGTCCCTACCCCTTCCCACCCCCCGTCCCGGCGTCCCGGCCAGCGCGGGCCGGGGCTTGCCACGCTGGGCGACCCGGTCGCCTGGCGGGAGGCGCTGTTCCTGTTCATCCGGCTGCCGTGGGGCATCCTGAGTTTCGTGGCGGCGCTGCTGCTGCTCACGGTCGCCTGGGTGGTGCTGCCCGGGGCGACCCGGATGCTGGTGGCCGTCGACCGGGCGATGGTCACCGGTCTGCTCGCCCCGTCAGCGCGGGTGGAACAGCGGGTGCGCGAGGCCACGGCGAACCAGCGGGCGGCCCGGGACGCCGCCACCGACCTGCGGCGGATCGAACGCAACCTGCATGACGGGGCGCAGGCCCGGCTCGTCGCCCTGGCCATCGGCCTGGGCATGGCCAAGGAGATCCTCGCCGAGGATCCCCAGGCCGCGGCCGAGATGATCGCCGAGGCGCACGGCGAGGTGAAACTCGCCCTGGTCGAGCTGCGGGATCTGTCCCGCGGTATCAACCCGGCGATCCTCACCGACCGCGGCCTGCCCGCGGCGCTCGCCGCCCTCGCCGATCGCTGCACCGTCCCGACTCTGGTGACGGTGGAGCTGACCGCGAGGCCGGCCGCCGCGCTCGAGGGCATCATCTACTTCACCACCGCCGAGCTACTGACCAACATCAGCAAACACAGCCAGGCCACGGACGCCACTGTCGACCTGCACCGCGCCGAGGACGGCTCGCTGCGGCTGCGGATCGGTGACGACGGCATCGGCGGCGCGGATCCGCGCGGCGGCAGCGGCCTGACCGGCCTCGGTGAGCGCATCGCCGGGATCGGCGGGTCGATGACGGTCGACAGCCCCGCCGGCGGCCCGACAACGGTCACGGTCCGTTTCCCCTGGCAGGACGCCCCGGAGGAGCCGCCCCGCTGAGGGCCGACCCGGGCTACTTCCCGTCGGTGGCCGCGGCGACCCGCGCCGGGGGGCCGCTGCGCGGCTCCGGGGCGTCGACGTGCACGGGCCCGTCCGTTTCCCGCGCCACGGCAGAACGTTTCGGCAGCAGGAAGCCGAGCGGAACGGCGGCGATGCTGAAACCGAGGGTCCACCAGAAGGAAACCGCGTATCCGTGGGCGGTGGCCGCCGCGTCGAGCGGACGGCCGCCGCCGGTGGCATCGGGCAGCTGGCGGGCGAGCACCACGGCGAGCACGGCGGTGCCCAGGGACGCCCCGACCTGTTGGAAGATCCGCACCGCGGAGGTCGCCCGCGGGATCTCCGCGACGGAAAGCCCGATGTAGGCCGCGGACATCACCGGCACCATCGCCGCCGCGAGACCCAGACCCCGCACGACCAGGGACGCCCCGAGCAGCACCTCGCTGGTGTGTGCCGTCACCTGGGTGTAGGCCACCGAGCCCAGGACGCTGAGGGTCAGCCCGCCCAGGACCATCGCGCGCGGGCTGACCCGGTCGGCGATCCGGCTGAGCACGACCATTCCGATCATCATGCCCAGGCCCTGGGGAGCCAGGAGCAGACCCGCCTCGACCGGGCTGCGTCCACGCACCTGCTGTTCGTACAGCGGCAGCAGGAACAGCGCCCCGAACAGGGAGATACCGAACAGGAACATCAGGCTGGCGGCACCGCAGAACGACGTGGAGCGGAACAGTCGCAGATCGATCAGGGGCACGATCCGGGTGCGCAACGCGTACCCGACGAACACGAGGATCAGAACGACTCCGATGGCCAACGGAACAAGCACGGCCGCCTCGGTGAAACCGCCGTGGCGGCCCGCCTCGGCGAAACCGTAGACAACGGCGGCGAGCCCCGGGGAGAGCAGCGCGAAACCAATCCCGTCGAACCGCTGGGGCGCACGGGTGGACAGTTCCTGCGGCGGCATCGTCCGCCAGGCCAGCACCAGTGCGACGATGCAGACCGGCACGTTGATCAGGAAGATCCAACGCCAGCTGAGACTTTCGATGATCACGCCGCCGAGGACCGGGCCGAGGACCGGCGTCAGCAGGGCCGGAGCGGAGACCACGGCCATGAGCCGGCCAAGCCGTTGCGGCCCGGCCGCCTGCGCCATGATCGTCTGCATGAGGGGGAGCAGCAGCCCGCCACCCAGGCCCTGGATGACCCGGAAGGCGATGAGGCTTTCGATGGACCAGGCGATCCCGCACAGCACAGAGCCGGCCAGAAACAGCGCGAGTGCCAGCATCCACATGCGGCGGCCGCCGAACCGTTCGACCGACCAGCCCGTCACCGGGATCACCATGGCCAGCGCGAGCAGATACGCCGTGGTGACCCACTGCACCGTGGGGATGTCGACCTCGAAGGCACGGCCCAGCCGGTCCAGCGCGACGGACACGATCGTCGCGTCGAGCTGCACCACGACGACCCCGGCGAGCAGCACCAGGGCCAGCCGGATGAGAGCGGCGTCGATCTTCTCCGCTCCGGCCGCCGACCTGCCCGGCGAAGCGGGTTCCTGCACTGCCATGAGATCTCCCGATGTGGTCGTGCGCGGGGCGCCGTCCCGCCAGAAGATACACCGTATCGCATCACGATACGGTGTAGCGAAAGGATGGGTGGCGCCAGGAGCCGCGCACGCCGGGATGGTCCGTCAGACGGACACGCGGACATCCCCGTCACGCCCGTAACCTCAGGGGATGGGCGACCAGAACCCGGCGGCGACAACGCCCGACCGTGAGTCCGCCGTGCCGCCGTGGGCCCGCCCACGCGTCGCCGGTCGTCCCCCACTCACCCGCGAGGAGATCGTCGACGCCGCTGTCAGCCTCGCCGACGCCGAAGGTCTACCGGCCGTCTCGATCCGCCGGGTCGCCGCCGTCCTGTCCGCCCGGCCGATGAGCCTGTACTCGCATTTCGACCGCAAGGACGACCTGCTCGCACTCATGCACGACCGGGTGACCGCCGAGGTCCTGGTGCCGGAGCCGCTGCCGGCGGACTGGCGCGCGGCGCTGCGGGCCATCGCCCACCACACCCGCCAGACCTGCCTACGGCACCCCTGGCTGCTCCAGACACAGGCCGGGGCCACCCGTCTCGGTCCGAACGCGCTGCGGCACGCCGAACAGTCCGCCGCCGCCGTCGCCGGCCTGCCGCTGACGCCGGCCCGGCGCATCGCCCTGCTGTGCGCGGTGGACACCTACACGTTCGGTCAGGTCGGCATCGAACTGCGGGAGCGGCTGACCGAGCGTGACCAGGACCAGCTGACCGCCTACCTGGACTCCATGATCAACAGTGGGGAGTATCCGCATCTGGCCCGGCTGCCTCGCCAGGAGCTCCTCGCGCTCGGCTACCAGGCGGAGCAGAGTTTCGACGAGGGCCTGGGCTGGCTGCTGGCCGGCGTCGCGGCCAGCCTCGGCGTGGCCCGGTCCTGAACCGGGCCACGCCCGCCGGCATCGGGCTCGGGCTCGGACGGCGAGCTCCGGCGCCGGATCCCGCCGTCAGAGGCTGCCGAGTACCCGGGTGACCCGGATCTCCAGCACGACCCGCAGCGGGTTGACCCGCGGCTCGCGGTAACGCTGGGCGTAGCGGCGTTCGGCATCGGCGACGCTGTCCGGGTCGTCGCGCACGACGGCGAGCCCCTCCAGGGTCGACCACCGTCGTCCGTCGATCTGGCACAGTGCCACGACGGTGCCGGCCGCGGGACCATCCGCGATGATCCGGGCCTTGCGGCTCCGCCCGGAGGTGATCACCCGGGCGGTGGCCGTGGCCAGGTCAAGGGTCGCGCCGACCGCGACCACGTGCACCCCGCCGGCGGGACGCACGGTCGTCAGGCTGCACAGCTGCCGTTCCCGCCAGAACTCGGCGAACGCCGCGCCGCGGTCCGCCAGCACCCGTGGCCCGTCGAACCCGCCCGTCATCGCACGCCGACCGTCGGAGCGGCAAAGCCCAGGCGACGGTCGGTGAGCACCGGAAACGCGGCGCGCACCGTGGCCGGACCGTCCCGGTCGAGGGTGGCCACCACCGTCCCCGGTGCGGCGTCGCCCTCGGCGAGCACTGTTCCCCACGCGTCGATGACCAGGCTGGTACCCGCCAGCTCCCGGCCGGCGTGGCGGCCCGCCAGGTTGCAGGCGACGAGCTGCGTCTGGTTCTCGATCGCCCGGGCCCGGGCGAGGACCCGCCAGTGTTCGACGCGGGCCGCGGGCCACGCGGACACCACCGCGACCAGCTCGGCACCGTCGTCGGCCAACTGCCGGAAGAGTTCGGGGAAACGCAGGTCGTAGCAGGTGGCCAGACCGATCCGGCCGAGCTCGGTCGACACCGCGCGCACGTCCGTGCCCGGGGTCAGCAGCCGGGTCTCCGCCCCGTCATGGCCGAACAGATGAACCTTGCGATAGGTGTGCAGGATGTCCCCGCCGGGGCCGACGAGCACCGCGGTGTTGTGCAGTGCACCGTCGTCGGCCCGTTCGACCAGGCTGCCCGCGACCAGGTGGAAACCGCGTTCCCGGGCGACCTCGCGCAACGCGGTCAGCGTCGGGCCGGTCAGCGGCTCGGCCTGCGCGTCGTAGTCGGCGACGTGGAAGAACCCGGTGGCCCACAGCTCGGGCAGCACCACCAGGTCCGCCTCGACCCGGCGCAGCTCGGCGAGCACCCGGCGCACCCGGTCGGCGGCGCTCTCCTCGTCCGGGCAGGCCAGCTGCAGGCAGACGACCCGCACCGGGTCAGCCGACACCGAGCATGGCCTTCCACTGCTGGGCGCTGGACGGGCGGAACACGTGGTTCATCCGCTTGACGACCGGCAGGTCCTCGGACGACTTCGGCGAGTACTGGTGGCCGGGAAAGACCGTGGTGGCGTCGGGCAGCGCCGCGAGGCGACGCAGACTGTCGTACATCAGGCCGGCATCGCCACCGGGCAGGTCCATCCGGCCGCAGCCCTCCAGGAACAGGGTGTCGCCGGCGACGAGCCGGTTGTCGACCAGGAAGCACTGGCTGCCCGGGGTGTGCCCGGGGGTGTGCAGCAGGGTGATCGGAATGCGCCCGACCATGACCACGTCGGAGTCGTCATGGTCGACGAGGTCGGACGCGGCGACACCGGTGGACGTGCGGATCCATTCGGACTCGGCCCGGTTGACGTGGATCGGCACGTTCTGCTGGGCCAGCAGCGCCCGAATGCCCTCGATCTCCAGCCCGAAGGCGGAACCACCGACATGGTCGGCGTGATAATGGGTCACCAGCGCCCCGGTGAGCCGCATATCGTCAGCGGCCAGCACGTCAAGCAGGTCGTTCACCCGGTAGGCCGGGTCAACGACGATCGCCTCGCCCGTCTCCCGATCACCGACCAGATACACGAAGTTGACCATCTGGGTGCCGACCGGGTCGCCCACGGCGAAATCCCGGCCGGACAGCAACTGGCGGAAGTACAGGCGCTCGGTCATTGCCTCAGCCTACGAAGCGAGCCGGTGCGCGGCGAAGAAGTCCAGGATCGCGCCCGTGGCGTCGAAGGTGCGGCCCGCCTTGGACGTCGCCCGGTCGCGGCGCGCCTCGGGGCTCGACGGCCAGAAATGGGTGCCGCCGATCACCGTGTCCAGCCGGACCTCACCGCCCCCGGCACAGCCGGTGTAGCGCAGGGCGACGACACCGACGATCGGATGCGACGACTCGGGCCGCGGATCGCAGCGGTAGCGACCGGCATAGCCGCGGATGACGGCCAGTGCCGCGGGCACCGGCGCGGGGGCACCCACCACCCGGCCACCGGCGTAGGGAACCGACGGATCGGCGGTTCCGTGTACGGCCATCGTCGCCGGTGCCCGGCCGTCGGGGCAGACCACGGCGAAGGTGGACGACACCATCGCCACGGCGGCGAACCGGGGCGAGGCGCAGACCAGCGCCGCGGCGAACTCGGCGCCGTTGGAGTGCCCGGTGGCGTAGATCCGCGCCGCGTCCAGGCAGTAGTGCCCCGCGAGGTCGGTCAGCAGCGCATCGACGAAGCCGAAATCGTCCGCCGCGGTCGGACTCCCCGGGGTGTTCCAGCGCGACGGTGTGCCCAGCGCGTCCGGCGTCACCACGAAATACTCCCGGCCGGCGCCGATCGCACCCATTCTCGACCGCTGTTCCTCCAACCCGCTGTCGGCTTTGAAACCATGAAAGTCAACGACGACAGGATAGGTCTGACGAGCGTTGTAGAAATGCGGCGGCGACAGGACGTAGTGCCGCCGTGCCCCGTTGTGCACGAATATCCGCGACCCGCCGACCGGCGCTCGTTCGACCGCGGATGTGCAGGCTGGCGTACCCGACGGCCCGGGAAGCGCGGCGCTGACGGCATGGAGCAACCCGCTGTCGGGTGACAGTCGCGCCGCCCGCGCCCGGCCATGCACAACAAGTGTGACCGTCAGCAGCAGGACGACCGCGACGGCAAGTGCCATCACGCTCCAGCCGGCTACTGCCCGTCGAATGCGCACCGGTTCATATTAGAAGGCGGCGAAGCATAAAAGCCGGTTCTCGATGGACACCTGGCCGACACCGGCGGGCCCCGCCGGTTCCCGCTCGCCGAAGCGGCGCTCCGGTCGGCGCCCACCCACCCCGACCCGGAGACACCGCGTCGCGTCGCCACACACCGGCCAGGCCGACCGATACGCCCGATCAACCCGATTCATGCAGGTCGCACGGGCCGCGACGATGGCCGGCTCGTCCTAGACTTTCCCTGCGCAGGCGTACGGAACGTCCGACCCATCCCGAGGGGCACCCATGACGACCGCACCGGCCACGAGCACGACGGAGGCGAGCGCCGCCGAACGAGCGCGCAGCCGCCCGGCGATCCTCACCGTCGATGACGACGTGAGCGTCTCCCGGGCCGTGGCCCGCGACCTGCGCCGCCAGTACGGCGAGCGCTACCGGATCGTGCGGGCCGAATCGGGCGAGCAGGCGCTCGACGCGCTGCGCGAGATGAAACTGCGCGGTGACCGGGTCGCGGTGCTGCTCGCCGACTTCCGGATGCCGGGGATGAACGGCCTGGAGTTCCTCGAGCAGGCGATGGACCTGTTTCCCACGGCCCGCCGGGTGCTGCTGACCGCCTACGCCGACACGAACGCCGCGATCGACGCGATCAACGTCGTCGATCTCGACCACTACCTGCTCAAACCCTGGGACCCGCCGCAGGAGAAGCTGTACCCGGTCGTCGATGCTCTGCTGGAGGCCTGGGCGGCCACCGATCACAGTCCGGTCGCCGAGACCCGGGTCGTCGGGCACCGCTGGTCGGCGCGCTCCTACGAGGTGCGTGACTTCCTGGCCCGCAACCAGGTTCCCTACCGCTGGTACCTGTGCGACGAGCCGGAGGCCACCCGGCTGCTCGCCGCGGCGCGGGCCTCGACGGACACGCTGCCCGTCGTCATCACCCCGGACGGCACGGCGCTCACCGACCCGAGCGACGGCGAACTGGCCGACCGGGTGGGCCTGAGCACCACCCCGGCCGAGGACTTCTACGACGTCGTCGTGATCGGCGGCGGCCCGGCGGGCCTCGGCTCGGCGGTGTACGCCGCCTCCGAGGGGCTGCGCACGGTGCTCGTCGAGCGGATGGCCACCGGCGGTCAGGCCGGGCAGAGCTCACGGATCGAGAACTACCTCGGCTTTCCGGACGGTGTGTCCGGCTCCCAGCTCACCGACCGGGCCCGCCGGCAGGCCGTCAAGTTCGGCGCCGAGGTGCTCACCACGCGGGACGCGGTGGCGCTGGCCGTCGAGGGTCCCGCCCGCACGGTGCGCTTCGGCGACGGGCAGGAGATCTCCGCCCACACGGTCGTGCTCGCCACCGGGGTGTCCTACCGTCAGCTGACCGCCCCGGGTCTGGCGGAGTTCACCGGCCGCGGGGTGTTCTACGGCTCGGCGCTGACCGAGGCTCCCTCGTGTTCCGGGCAGGACGTCTACATCGTCGGCGGAGCGAACTCGGCCGGGCAGGCGGCGATGCACTTCGCCCGGCACGCCCGGCGGGTCACCCTGACGGTGCGCGGCCCGTCCCTGGAAGCGTCGATGTCGCACTACCTCATCCAGCAGATCGCCGCGGTGGACACGATCACGGTGCGCCCCTGTACCGAGGTGATCGCGGCCGAGGGCGACGGCCACCTCGAGCGGCTCACCCTGCGCGACAACGCCACCGGCGAGACCGAGACCGTCGACTCCCAGTGGCTGTTCGTGTTCATCGGTGCCGCGCCGCGCACCGACTGGCTGGACGGCGTCCTCGCCCGGGACGCGGGCGGCTTCCTGCTCACCGGTCCGGACCTGATGGTCGACGGCAGCCGCCCGGCCGGCTGGACGCTGCCGCGCGACCCGTACCACCTGGAGACGTCCGTGCCCGGCGTGTTCGTCGCCGGTGATGCCCGAGCCGAGTCGGTGAAACGGGTGGCCTCCGCCGTCGGCGAAGGCGCGATGGCCATCGCCCTCGTGCACCGCTACCTCGCCGGCCACTGACCCTCGCCGGCCACTGACCCCCGGGAGACATCGGTCCTCGGGAGAACGGGAGAACGGGTCGTGACGAAGGTCCGGTGCGGTAAGGACGAGCTGCGCACACTGTTCCTGTTCGAGAAGCTCGACGATGACCAGCTCGACTGGCTGTGCGACCGAGGACGGGTCGAGACGCTCGAACCGGGCCCGGTCTACGCCGAGGGTGAGCCGGCGACCTGCTTCTACGTGCTCGTCGAGGGTTCGGTGGTGCTGTCCACCCGGGTCGCCGGGGATGACGTGGAGGTGGTCCGCGCCGACCAGCCGGGGGTGTACGCCGGTGCCTGGCACGCCTACCTCGGCGACCGGATGCCGCAGCTGTACCAGAACTCGATGCGGGTCACCACGCCGAGCCGGCTGTTCGCCCTGGATGCCGCGGACGTCGCCGCGATGATGCGGGAGTGGTTCCCGATGGCCCTGCATCTGCTGGAGGGGCTGTTCTTCGGCATGCAGAGCACCCAGCAGGTCATCGGCCAGCGGGAGCGGCTGCTGGCGCTCGGGTCGCTGTCGGCGGGGCTGACCCATGAGCTGAACAACCCGGCCGCGGCCGCGGTGCGCGCGACGGCGGCGCTGCGCGAACGGGTCGCCGGGATGCGCCACAAGCTGGGGATGATCGCGGCCGGGCCGTGGGAACGTCCGGAGCTGGAGTCGCTGATCCGGTTGCAGGAGGAGGCCGTCGAACGGGTCGCGAAGGCCCCGACGCTGACCCCGATGCAGACCGCCGACCGGGAGGACATCCTCGGCGACTGGCTGGACGAGCACGGCATCGACGACGCGTGGGACATCGCGCCGATCTTCGTGCAGGCCGGACTCGAACCCGACTGGCTTGACCATGTGGCGGACTCGGTGCCACCGGGGGTGGTCGCCGGCGCGGTGCGGTGGCTGACCTACACCATCGAAAGCGAACTGCTCATGCGGGAGATCGAGGACTCGACCACCCGGATCTCCTCGCTGGTCACGGCCGCCAAGCAGTACTCGCAGATGGACCGGGCACCGTTCCAGACCGTCGACATCCACGAACTGCTCGAGAGCACACTCGTCATGCTCGGCCGCAAGATCGGCCCGGACGTGGACATCCGCCGCGACTACGACCGCTCGTTGCCCGCGCTCCCCGCCTACGCCGCCGAACTCAACCAGGTCTGGACGAACCTGATCGACAACGCGGCGTCGGCGATGGACCACCGGGGTGTCCTGACCGTGCGCACCTTCGCCGACCGGGACCGCGACCGCCTCGTCGTCGAGATCGGCGACTCGGGTCCCGGCATCGACCCGGCGATCCGGGGGCGGATCTTCGAGCCGTTCTTCACCACCAAACCCGTGGGCGAGGGCACCGGGCTGGGCCTGGACATCTCGTGGCGGATCGTGGTGAACAAGCACCACGGCGACATCACCGTCGAGTCGGTTCCGGGTGACACCCGGTTCCAGGTCAGCCTGCCGCTCACCGTCGCGCGGCCCGACCCCGGGCCCGTCCCGCCGACCGACTCCATCGCGCCGACCGACTCCATCGCGCCGACCGGGCCCGTCCCGCCGGCGGAGTCGGTCATGCCACCGGGCTGAGCCCGCCGTCGAAGTTGATCGCCGTGCCGGTGAGGTAGGCGGCGCGGGCGGAGACGAGGAAGGCCACCAGGTCGGCGAACTCCTCCGCGCGCCCCACCCGGCCCAGCGGGATGTCGGAGTTGTGCCCCATCCGATGGTAGAGGTCCTCCACCCCGATCTTCTCCCGGGCGGCGGCCCGCTCCCACTGACCACTGCGCACCAGGCCGACGAGCACCGCGTTGACCCGCACGCCGTCCGGGCCGAACTCCTTCGACAGCGCCTTGGTCAGCGCGAGGCCGGCGGCCCGGGTCACCGACGTGGGTGTGGACCCGGCGCCAGGGGCCCGGGCGCCGATCGCCAGTGAGTTCACGATCGCACCGCCGCCGGCTTCGCGCAGCAGCGGCAGCACCAGCCGGCAGGCCCGGATCGCCGCGTACAGCTTGAGGTCCAGGTCGGCCTGCCACACCTCGTCCGCATGCTTCTCGAACGGTCCGGTGCTGCTGGCACCGGCGTTGTTGACCAGCGCGTGCACCGCGCCGAAGCGGTCGGTGGCCGCGGTGACGAACCCGGCCAGTGCCTGCGGGTCGCGCACGTCGGCGACCCGCCCGAACGCCTCCCCGGGGCCCCCGACGACCTGCTCCGCGACGGCGTGCAGGCGCGCCTCGTCACGTCCGCAGAAGGCCACCCGGGCGCCCTCGGCGACCAGGGTGCGCACGAGCGCCGCTCCCAGTCCGTCCGAACCGCCGGTCACCAACACCACGCGCCCTGTCAGCTGCAGGTCCATCGCTGTTCGCCGTCCCTCATCGTCGTGCCGTCACCATCGTCGTGCCGTCACCATCGTCGTGCCGTCACCATCGTCGTGCCGTCACCATGCCGTGCCGTCACCATGCCGTGCCGTCCGCACCGGCAGGCTGTCGCGCCAGGACACCACCCCATCACACCTGTGCCCAGTCCAACGGCTGATGCCCAGCTCGGCGGCTGGTCACCGGCGGCGGCCCGCATGTGCCCGAGCCTGCCCGGGTATGCAGATGTGGCGGTCCCGCGATCGGGGTTGGTGACGGGATGTGACTGAGGATCGGGTAGATCTCTTCGAACGCCTGAACATCGCAGTGGTGGCGACCGATCCACGGACCGGTCACATCCGACGTGCCAACCGAGCCGCCTGCGCCCTGCTCGGCCGGTCCGAGTCGAATCTTGTCGGCCTGCACTGGCAGGAGGTGACCGCGTCCGGCCAGGACGAGATCTGGCGCGTCGGCGATCATCTGCCTCCGATGCCGGAGCTGAGCCTGCGATGGGTGGGCCGGCTGGTGCGCCCGGATCGCGGGGTGGTGCACGTGCTGGCCACCTACGCCCTGGTCCGGGGTGAGGATGGCGAGACCGAGCTGATCAGCCAGCTCCAGGACATCTCCCAGGAGATCGCCGCGAACAGTCGGCTACGGCTGATCCTCGACCACAGTCCGGTGTCGCTGCTGCTCGTCGACCGCGACGGGATCGTGCATGCCAGCGAGGGCCTGATCGACGCGATGCCGCCGAATCCGCGGCACGGCCCCGGGGCGTCGGCGTTCGCACTGTTCGCCGAGCTGCCGGACGCCGTCGATCTGCTGCGGACCGCCCTCGCCGGTCAGCCGGCGCACGGCCTGGTGCGGGCTCCGGGGGGCGTCGTCGATCTGCACGCCATGCCGGTGTTCGAGCCGGACGGCGCCGTCGGCTATGTGACCTGTGTGGCCACCGACGTCACCAGGCACCAGCAGGCTCTCTCCGCGTTGCGGGTCCGGTCGGCGGAGCAGTCGCTGATCGCCGATCTCGGCCAGCAGGCCCTGGAGTCGCTGGACGCGACGTCGATCTGGCCGCACACCGCGCGCATGCTCGCCGACCATCTACGGGCCGACTCCGTGGGCATCTACGAACTCGACGAGCTCGGACGCCGCCTGAGCCCCCTGGCCACCGCCACCGCCACCACGACCACGACCACCACCACGACCACCGCCACGGCCGCGCCGGATGCCGGCCTCGAGCCCTCGACCATGATCGGCGATGATCCCCTGCCCGGGCATCGGCACAGTCTGACCGTCGTGGTCGGGCGGGGGGATCGGCCGCTGGCGGTCATCGAGATCGATCGCCGGCCGGACGCGCCACCGTTCTCCGCCCATGACCGGGAGTTCGTCCGCTCGTCCGGCTCGGTCCTCGGCGCCGCGGCGATGCGGCTGCGGATGGAGGCGGAGATCCGGCGGCGTTCGCTGCACGATCCGCTCACCGGGCTGCCCAACCGCGCCGCGCTTCTCGACCGGCTCGGCCGCGCGTTGCACCGCGCCCAGACCGACGGGACCAGCATCGGGGTGCTGTTCATCGACCTGGACGGTTTCAAGGCCGTCAACGACACGCTGGGTCATCAGGCGGGTGACGAGCTGCTGACGCTGACCGCCGCCCGACTCGTCCAGGCGGTGCGGCCCGCCGATGTCGTCGGTCGCCTCTCCGGCGACGAGTTCGCCGTGCTGTGTGAACGGGTCGGATCGACCGCGGAGCTCGAGGCGATCGGGGATCGGCTGCTGACCGCGCTCGGTCGGCCCTGCGCGCTGCACGACCGGATGGTCACGGTGTCGGCGAGTGTCGGGATCGCGCTGTCCGGACCGGGCACGGTGGACGGCGACGATCTGCTCGGCGCGGCCGACCTCGCGATGTACACGGCGAAGCGGCTGGGTCCGGGACGCCGGCTGACTTTCGACGAGTCGATGCGGGCCCGGCGCACGACCAGGATCGACGAGGATGACGAGCTGCGCCGCGCCCTGGGCGCCAACGAGCTGACCCTGCGTTACGAGCCGATCCAGGGTCGCGACGAACGGGTGGCGGGTGCCGTGGCCCTGCCGTTCTGGCGTCATCCCCGGCGCGGCCTGCTCGCGCCGACGGACTTTCGCCCTGATCCCGAGCGGCACGGCCTGCGCGTCCCGCTGGACCGCTGGACCATCGGCCGGGCCTGCCGGGCCGCCGCCCGCTGGGACGCCACGTCCCGCGCCGCCGGCCCACCCGTGCTGCTCACCGCGGTGTCCACCCGGGTGCTGCTGGAGCCGGAGTTCCTGGTGGAGCTGGCCGAGCTGCTCGCCACCACGGGCGCACCGGGCCGCTACCGCCTGTGTCTGGAGGTGTGCGAGCGACAGCTCGTCAACGACGGGGTGGCGGTGATGGCGATCCACGAGGGGCTGGCGCGCCTCGGGGTGGCGCTCAGCATCGCCGAGGGTGGGATGACCCAGGCGGTCGTCCTGTCCGCGGCCCGGTTCCCCGCCGACTACCTGCGGATCAGCCGGGCCTTCGTGGACGGGATCGAGGCCAGCCCGGTGGGCCGTGCGGCGCTCGCCGCGATCATCCATTTCGCCCACGAGCTTGACGTCGGCGCGATGGTGGCCGATGTGATGACACCGGGGCAGCTCGCCGCGCTGCGGACGCTGAGCTGCGATCTGATGGCCGGCCCCGCGGTGGGCCCACCCGCCGCCCGATTACCGCGGCTGCCGGCGCCCACCCCACCAGGCCCATTCGGGTAGCAATAATGGCACATTAGGTTACATTTTTCACCGAAGTGAGCTCATCTACTACGATGGGGTCATCACTGCGCACCCAGCGCGCCTCGCCCCGCACGGCCCGGGAGCCGTCGTGTTGCGGCCACCGCAGCCGGTGGCACGTGCTCTGCCCCTGGCAGTAGAAACAGGGGAGCGTAGCTCCGCACCTGCCGGGGAACGCGCAACAAGGAGGTTGGAGAAACGTGAGTCTTGTCACCAAGCCGGGAGGCCGGTATCGCTCGGTCGTCGACGCGACCGAGATCATCGTGGTGAAGGCCGCCAAGAGCCCGATCGATCTGCGCTGTGGTGGCCACCCGGTCGTCGCGGTCGGCGACGAGGTACCCGGCGACCTCACCCTGGACTCGTCGTTCGCGACCGGCACCCCGCTGGGCAAGCGGTTCGCCGACCCGGATTCGGGCCTGGAGCTGCTGTGCACCAAGGCCGGCGAGGGCTCGCTGTCCATCGGGACGACCCCGCTGCCCCTCAAGGACGCCAAGCCTCTTCCGTCCTCGGACTGACCCCGGTCCCCGCTCGACCCGCACGCGGATCGCCCTGACCTCTGACCGACCCTGACCTCTGACCGACCCTGACCTCTGACCGACGGAGTCGTCGCATGCACCTCGGGATGCTGCTCGAAATGGCCGCCGACGGGATGGCCGACCGGGTCGCCCTCGGCCCGAAGGCCTCTGGTGTCACCTTCGCCGAGCTGGCCCACCGGGCACGCCGCCTGGGTGCCGTGCTCGAGGCCGCGCCGGGCGAGCGGGTCGGCCTGATCGACCTGAACTCCCCGGCCGTTCCCCTGACCCTGTTCGGCGCGGCGATCGCGGGAAAGCCGTTCGTGCCGATCAACTACCGCCTGGCGGACCCCCAGCTGCGGGCCATCGTCGCCCGCACCGCCCCGGCCACGATCATCGTCGGTGACGGTGTCGCCGAACGGATCGGGCCGGTCGAGGGCATCGAGTACCTGAACCGGGCGGACGCGCTGGCCCTGGCCGAGAACCCGCAGGGCAAGGAGTCCGACGGTTGGGGCGGCGACGCCGACGACATCGCCGTTCTGCTGTTCACCAGCGGCACGACCGGCGAGCCCAAGGCCGCCGTCCTGCGCCACAGCAACCTGACCGAGTACATCATCACCACGGTCGAGTACTCCGGTTCCGGTGAGGACGAGGCCGCGATCGTCAGCGTGCCGCCGTACCACATCGCCGGTATCTCCGCGGTGCTGTCGTCGACCTACTCGGGGCGTCGGGTCTACCAGCTCGAGGCCTTCGAGCCGCGGGCCTGGGTCGAGGTGGTCCGCGCCGAGTCGATCACCCACGCGATGGTCGTCCCGACGATGCTCGGCCGCATCCTCGACATCATCGAGGCGGACGGTCAGGGCCTGCCCTCGATGCGCGCCCTGTCCTACGGCGGTGGGCCGATGCCGCTGCCGGTGATCGAGCGGGCCGTGGGCCTGCTGCCCAACGTCGGTTTCGTCAACGCCTACGGCCTGACCGAGACGTCCAGCACGATCGCGGTGCTCGGCCCGGACGACCACTCCGCCGCCTTCGCCAGCGACGATCCGGCGGTGCGGGCGCGGCTCGCCTCCGTCGGCCGGCCGTTGCCGTCGCTGGAGGTCTCGATCCGCGACGCGGTCGGCGAGGCGGTGGCCCCCGGTGAGCGCGGTGAGATCTACGTGCGCGGTGGGCAGGTCTCCGGCGAGTACCTCGGCCGCGGCACCAGCCTCGACGCCGAGGGCTGGTTCCCCACCCGGGACGAGGGTCACCTCGACGAGGGCGGTTACCTGTTCGTCCACGGCCGACTCGACGACGTGATCGTGCGCGGCGGGGAGAACCTGTCCCCCGGTGAGATCGAGGCCGTCCTGCTCGAGCATCCCGCCGTGCGGGAGGCGGCCGTGGTCGGCATCCCCAGCAAGGAATGGGGTGAGGGGGTCGCCGCCGCCGTCATCGTCTCCGGCGACGTCACCGAGGACGAACTCAAGGCGCATGTGCGTGCCCGGCTGCGCTCCAGCCGGACCCCCGACCGCATCCAGTTCCGCGAGGAACTCCCGTTCAACGAGAGCGGCAAGCTCCTGCGCCGGGTCCTGCGCACCGAACTGTCGGACGCCTTCGCCTGACCCGCGGCCAGCTGCCACACGGGTCACCGTGGGATGTCCGGGTTCTTCTCCCCCACGGCGACCCGTGTGGCGCTGGTCGGCTCGAAGCCGGCGCCGAAGGCGAGCGTCGGTGACCGCGAGCGTCGGTGACCGCGAGCGTCAGGTGCAGGTGCAGGTGCACCGCCGCTCCCCTGGCACCCGTGAGGCACGGCCACGGCAGGCACGGGTGAGAAGATGACGGACGCGGCGGTGCGGCGTGGCCAGGGTGGCTCCCGGATCCCGTGCGGACGCCCCCCATCGGCCAGCGCCCGCTGTCAGAACTATCTTCCCCGGCTGCCGCCCCCCACCCGCGCGATGGGCGCCGTCCGCGTCTCCGGGGCGTCTTCCACGGTCTTTCCCGTGGCGCTTTCCGCCTTGCGCGGCTCCGGTTGGGAAACAGAGAACGGCATGGCCAGGCCCTCTCGGTAGGCCTGACCATCCGGAGCATAACGGACGGGACGGGACGTGGCGTCCGGCCCGAATCTGCGTAGGTCGCGCCGCTGATCCCGCCAGACGACAATGACGGGTACCAGAAACATCGTCACCAGAATCAGGATGGCATAAAGAATTCTGCCCCAGGCAAATTCCGTGTTCATGGGCTGGTCCTTTGGTCCGGGTGGGTTCGTCCGGCGGACGGGGAGCTGAACTGGCCCGGGACGCACACAGCGCCCTGGGAACTCCAGCGCGCGCGGAGCGGATCGAACCTGCCGGCGCCGGCCGGCGTCAGCTCAGCCGAACGAAGGCGACAGCACCGACCGGCGCGCGCGGTACCCGACCGGCGGACCACGGGCCGCCCAGCCGCCCACCACGACGCGCCGGCGACCCGCCACCCACGACCGCCGCCGCGACCGGCGCGACAACGCGAGCGCCAACCCCGCCACCGCGGCGGCCAGCGCGTATCCGACCGGCTGCCCCGCCGGCCACGGGGTCGCGGCGCGACCCCGCGCGTCCAGGCGCACCGCGGTCGCCTCCACCGACCGCACGGCCCCGGCCACCGCGCCCACATCGGCACCGCCCCGCTGCGTGCCGGGCGCCGCCGCGACGCGCTCGCCGAAGCCAGGAGCCTGCTGCCGCGCGCCGGTGCCAGGCGGACCGCCCAGCAGGCCGATCAGGAGCAGAACGAAGGCCATCCCGATCGCGCCAGGGCGCCGATCGGTGCGGATGGGCATACCCGCAGGCTACCCAGGGCCCTCGGCGGCCATTCGGTCACCACGGGATCGGCCGGGGCCCACGGCGATGGTCGGCGCTCGACGGTCGGCGCCCAGCGGGTCGAACCGCACCGCTTGCGACGGGACAGGTTCATCGCCATGCTCCGGCGGTGGGTTCCGCGGAACCGCGATCCCTGTGGACACCCCGTGGACAGGACGGAGGCCAGCGCCATGGCAGCAGGAGCGCGGGCGTCAACGGCCGACCCGGCCGGACCGGTGGCCGGCGAGGACGAGTCGCGGCCGGTCCTGCCCCGCGCCCAGATCAACCTGATCTTCGGCACGATCATGCTGGGGATGCTGCTGGCGGCGCTCGACCAGACGATCGTCTCCACGGCGCTGCCGACGATCGTGGGCGATCTCGGCGGCGCCGGCCACATGAGCTGGGTGGTCACCTCCTACCTGTTGGCCGAGACGATCGCGACCGTCCTGTCCGGCAAGTTCGGGGACCAGTTCGGCCGCAAACGGGTGTTCCAGCTCAGCGTCGTGGTCTTCATCGTCGGATCGTTCTTCTGCGGCCTGGCGCACAACATGACCGTCCTGATCGTGGCCCGCTCGGTGCAGGGGCTGGGCGCCGGCGGCATCACCGTGACCGCCACCGCGCTGATCGGCGATGTGATCCCGCTGCGGGAACGCGGCAGGTACCAGGGCGCCCTCGGCGCGGTCTTCGGTGTCACCACGGTGATCGGGCCGCTGCTCGGCGGTCTGTTCACCGATCATCTGTCGTGGCGTTGGGCGTTCTACGTGAACGTGCCGCTGGCGATCGTCGTGGTGGCGCTGGCCGCCCGCACGATCCCCGGCCGGGCCGCGGCGGCCCTGGGCCGCCGGGCACAGGTGGACTACCTGGGCGTGCTGTTCGTCGCGCTCGGCGCCAGCGGGCTGACGCTGGCCACCTCCTGGGGTGGGACGCAGTACCCCTGGGGCTCCGCGACGATCATCGGACTGTTCGCCGGATCCGTCGTGGCGCTGGCCCTCTTCGTCGTGGTGGAGAGCCGGGCCGCGGAGCCGATCCTGCCGCTGCACCTGTTCCGCAGCCGGGTCTTCTCGACCGCGTCGGTGCTCAGTTTCATCGTCGGGTTCGCGATGTTCGGGTCGCTGACCTTCCTGCCGTCCTACCTGCAGTACGTGACCGGCGCGTCGGCGACGATGTCCGGGGTGCGGACCCTGCCGATGGTGCTCGGTCTGCTGGCCACCGCCGTCGGCTCCGGCCAGGTGGTGGGAACCACCGGCCGTTACCGGCCGTTCCCGATCGTCGGGATGGCGGTGACGGCGGTCGCGCTGTGGTTGCTGTCCCGGATGGACGAGCACACCTCGATCCTCGTGCAGTCCCTGTCGATGCTGCTGCTCGGTGCCGGTATCGGCCTGGTCATGCAGATCCTGACGATCGTCGTGCAGAGCACGGTGGACTATCACGATCTGGGTGCGGCGACGTCCGGTGTGACGTTCTTCCGGTCGCTGGGTGGCTCGTTCGGCGCGTCCATCATGGGCGCGGTCTACACCAACACACTGGCGGACGTCCTGCCCGGGGCGCTGGCGCGGGCGAAGGTGTCACCGTCTGCGGTGACGAACCCGACCGGCGTGCACAGCCTGCCGGCCGCCGCCCGCGCACCGGTGATCGACGCCTACGCGCAGTCGGTGCACACGGTGTTCCTGTGGGCGGTACCGGTCGCCGTCGTCGGCCTGCTGGTCGCCCTCGCCCTCCCCCAGGTGGCCCTGCGCGGGACGGCCCGCGCCACCGTGCGCGGCACCGGCGAGGGCTTCGCCATGCCGGCGAACCGAACGTCCGACGCCGAACTGGAAACGCGGGTCGCCACCCTGCTCCGCCAGCGGGACCGGGCCGCGGGCCGCGAGGTCATCGCCCGTTCCGGCGTCACTGTCGATCTCCCGACCCTGTGGGCGCTGCTGGGCGTGCACCTGCGTGACCGCCTGCTCGACCAGCCGACCAGCCCCGCCACCATCGAGGACAACCACCGACTCCCGCACGGCGTGCTGCGCTCCTTCTACGACGAGGTGATCGCCGGCGGCCATCTCGCCCGCGACGGCGAACGTCTGTACCTGACCGACCGCGGGCACACCGTCGTCACCGCCCTGGGCGACGCCTGGACCGCGTGGCTGCTCGAGCAGCTGGCCGACGACGAGGCCGACCGCGCCCAGCTCGACCCCCGCATCCGCCCCGTCCTCGCCCGGATCTCCCGCCGGCTCCTGCTCGAACAGCAGTCCGACCTCTCCCCGACCACCGCCGCCCCCGCCAGCCTGACCCCCGCTGGCAGCGGCGACGGCGGCTCCGACCCGAGCTGAGGGGGCCAGCGGAAGCATCCGGTCGCTGGTCGCGAAACGTGCTGGTCAGGCTGTGAGCCCGGCCAGCACGACAGCCGTGGCGCGCCGCAGGGTCTCCGGTGCGGGTGGCGCCGTCGCGCAGGCCTGGGAAAGCCCGCGGATCAGCAGGTACACCTCGTCGACGCTCACCTCCGAGCGGACCACACCCGCCGATATCGCCCGGTCCAGCAGGTCGGCGACCGTCGCGCGCAGTCGGCCCGCCGCCGCGTCGACCTCCGGGCCGATCTCGCCGGCGGGCAGCCTCGACGCGAGGGTCAGCTTGGTCGCCCCCGACTCGATCATCGTCCGAAGCAACTCCCGCAATGCCTCGCCCGGTTCCTTCGCGGTCGCGAGAGCCGCCGCCTGCTCCGCGAGACGCTCGAAGTGACAGACCAGGGCCGCCTCGATCAGCGCGTCCTTCGTCGGAAAATGCCGAAAGACGGTGGCGATACCCACGTCGGCCCGCCGGGCGACCTCCTCGGTCGAGCCGGTCGCACCCTGCTCACCGAACACCGCCTGGGCCGCGGCCAGGATGCGCTCCCGGTTCGCGGCGGCGTTCCTACGCACCATGCCCTCCCGCATCTCCGGCCCTCCCGGGCCGTCGACCAGCTCCGCGGCCGCCATTGCAAACGGAGTCGAGACTTCGCTACGGTAACGGAGTCGCCACTTCGCCAGGAGGTCCGATGGTACTGAAGTCCGCCGATCCAGCCGGCGTTGTCCAGGCGGTGACCGCCGGCGTGGTTCGGCTGGTCACCGGGAACCTGACGCCCCAGGAACGGGAGCGCACGCTCGACGCACTCGCCGACCTGTACGCGGAGCAGACCCACGTTCGGCATCCACTCGCCCCACTCGGTGATCAACCGATGCGTTCTCGGGCCGAGCTGCGGGCGCACTTCGCGGCAGCGCCGAGCCAGGAAGCCGGCATTCGCTCGTTCGCGTCCACGGACATGGTCGTGCACCGCACGGCCGACCCGGAGATCGTCATCGCCGAGTTCGCCTATGCTGTCGGCACTGACCGTGGGGCGTTCACGGTCCCGTGCATCTTCGTGGTCCGCGTTCACGACGGTCGCATTGTCGAATCCCGCGACTACGCCGACTCCCTCACCTTCGCCCGCGCCCTGGGTCAACTCCCCGCCCTCGCCGACGCTCTCACCGCAGAGAATTCCCCACCCACCGCCGAAACTCGGTCCTAACCTCGCCCCCACGGGTTTCGACCCGCCCGGATGCCATTTACCAACACCCGCGCCATCACGATTGCGCCACCATCCCCGAAACCGCCCCGAAGAAGTTCCACCACACGGGCCCGTCCCTGGGCGCCTTCTTCGTGGTTCCAGGGACCGACTTGCGGCCAAGGCCCGAAGTGCGGTCGCGGGGCTCGGGGGCTGACAGCCCCGCGTTCGCATAGGTCGCCGACCTGGTCTTTCGTGTAATCGGCCGATGTCTGAGGGGTCGAGGGGTGGAGGGTCGGGTGGCGGGTGGGTGGGGGTTCCTGGTTGGTTTGTGGCATGTTCCGGTTACTGTGGGCACTATCCGGGTGGTGCTACTGATCGGGGGATCGTTGTGGTGGATGAGCCGTGGGTGGGGTTGGCGGACGCGATCGGTGCGGTGCGGGCGGAGTTGACCGTGGCGATGGCCGCGGGGGTGGGTGCTCCGGTTCGGTTCACGGTGGAGCCGGTGGAGTTGGAGCTGAATGTGGAGGTTCGTGCCGGTGGTAGGGCGGAGGGTGGGGTGCGGATCGGGGTGGTGTCGATCGGCGCGTCGGGTGAACGTTCCTCGACTTCTACTCATCGGTTGACCGTTCGTCTGCAGCCTGTCGATCCGGCGACGGGCCGTTCGCCGTTGATCGGCGACGACGAGTAGTCCGATCAACGTGGTGGGGTCGGGGGTGGGTGTGGCGGGTCCGGTGCCCCCGGGGCAGGTCGTGGAGATCCGCGTGGTGCGGGCGGATGGGCGCACGCGGGTGGGGTCGGGTCTGTTGATCACCGGCCGGCTGGTCCTGACCGCCGCGCATGTCGTGTTCCCCGAGGGGCCGGTGGCGTCGTCGCGGGTGGGGTTGACGGTCGGGGTGGGTGAGACCGGCCGGGCGGGCACATCGGGTCGGGTGGTGTGGCCTGAGCGCTGGGACGGTCCCGGCGACACCGCGCCCGACGCGGCGCTGATCCGCATTGATGATCCGGGGTGGATACCGCCGCGGGTGGACCGGTTGCGCTGGGGTGCGCTGACCGGCCGTGCCGGCGGGATCGCCGGTGAGGCGGCCGGTTTCCCCCGGGTGCTGCGTGGCGCGGGCGGGGCGCGGGAGACGAACCATCTGACCGGGCAGGTGAACCCGCTGGGTGGGCTGGTCACCGGCCGCTACGACATCAACGTCAAGGACCATCCGCCGCTGGCACCTACCGCGGACGACGAACCGCTGCCCTGGTCCGGTATGTCCGGGGCGGTGCTCTACGCGTGCGCCGACCCGACCGGCCCCGCGCCAGTGTGGCTCGCAATCGCCGTGATCGTGGTGGACACCCCCGGGTTCGATGAGGGCAGGCTGAGTGCGGTGCCGGTCCGCCGGCTGTTGGACGATCCGGGGTTGCGGGACCTGATCCGGGCCGAGGGTGGGCCGGTCGACTGGGAATCGGTCGAACTCGCCGGACTGATCAGCCCGCTGACGGTCACCGTGCCCCGCACGCCGGCGCAGTTCCTGCGGGCCGACGCGGAAATCGTCGACCTCCACGGCCGGGAAGCGCTCCTGAGCGAGTTCACCGACTGGTGTGCTGGGGCGGCGGACAGTGCGGTGCGGCTGCTGGTCGGTCCGGGTGGGCAGGGCAAGACCCGTTTCGCCCGCGCCCTGAGCGCACGCCTGCGCGAGGCGGGCTGGCTGGCCGGACTCGTCCGCCCCGAGGGTGTGGGGCTGGTGGGGCGACTCGCCGGGCAGACCCGGCCAGTGCTGCTGGTGGTGGACTACGCCGAAACCCACACCGATCTCACCAGCACCCTCCTGGGCATCCTGGAAGAACGATCCAGCCGCATCCGGGTGCGGCTGCTGCTGGTCGCCCGCGGGGGCGGGGACTGGTGGGACGATCTCACCGGCCGCCATCCCCTCGCCGACGACGGACAGACCCTCACCCTGGCGGCGGTGGAGAGCAGCGGACCCGACCGGACACGCCTGTTCACCGACGCGGCCGGCACGTTCGCCCACCGGCTCACAGATCTTGATCCCACGGTGGACTGGACCGCACGGGCAGAGCACGTCCACCGCGGGATACCGGACCTGTCCGATCCCGGGTTCGGGCTGGTCCTGGCCGTACACATGGCCGCGTTGACCGCGCTCCTCGACCAGCCCGACACCCGCCCAGGTGGATCACCGGCCGAGGTCGCGGACCGGCTTCTGCGCCACGAGAAGACCTACTGGACCGACACCGCCCGCACCGGGGGCATCACCCGGTCCGCGGACAGTCTGGAACAGGCCATCGCTACCGCGACCCTGTGCAGCGCCCAGGACCTGAGCGAGGCCACCGCGACCCTCGCTCGTCTTCCAGGTTTCGCGGGTGACGACGGCGAAGCCCACGATCTACGGGGACGGGTGGTGCGGTGGCTGGCCGGGCTCTACCCGCCGCCACCCGAGCAGGCCGGGCAGGTGTGGGGTGGGATCAGCCCGGACCGGCTCGCGGAACACTTCCTCGCCCGCCACCTCACCAACCCCACCGACACCCCCGGTGTTGCCTTCCGGGTTCTCACCGGTGCTTCCCGGGCGCAGATCTACCAGGCGTTGACCGTGCTCAACCGGGCCGCACCCGCACATCCCCGCCTGACTGGTCTGCTGCCCGCGCTCCTCGCCGCTGATCCTGCCGCCCGCGCCCCGGTCGCACTCCAGGTCACCATCGAAGCGGCCGACCACACCCCCACCGCCGACGCCCTGACCGCCCTGGCGCCGCGACTGGATCTACCCACCCTCACCACCATGACCAACAGTCTCCCCCAGTACAGTCACCGGCTGCTGGACCTGGCGGCTGTCGTGCAGCAGGCCCACACCACCCGTCTACGCGATCACACCCCGGGCCTGCCCCCAGCCCGCCGCTGGGTCTTACCCCGACGACGCACCATCCCCCCCGACACCTACCTCCCCGACCTCGCCATGTCGCTGAACAACCAGTCGGTGCGGTTGGGGGATCTGGGGCGCCCGGAACAGGCCCTGGCCGCGATCGAAGAAGCCG
>NZ_JALKFW010000001.1:89169-204768 GCF_023243055.1 Frankia sp. AgPm24
GGGGCGCCCGGAACAGGCCCTGGCCGCGATCGAAGAAGCCGTCACGATCCGCCGCCGGCTGGCCGCCGACCGGCCCGCCGTCCATCTCACCGGTCTCACCAGGTCGCTGAACAACCAGTCGGATCTACTCCGCGCCATGGGCAGGCACGCCCAGGCGCAGACGATCGACGACGAACGAGACCGCCTCACCCACCCCGATCAATGATCAGGGGAGCATTGGCGGGCACAGCGGCCAGCCACCAGACACGGACAGACCAGGCTGACCGGCTCTGACAGCAAAGATCAACGCATTGCCCGGAACAGGCCGGGGCCATCGGGCGGGGGCGAACGCCCAGCTCAGCCCATGGTGTATGAGCAACACTTGACCGGGCTCGACCCCCCGGCAACATGACGTAACGAAAAAGGCCTCCTCCCAAAGGGAGAAGGCAATAAAAACCAGATTTACGTGGAGCTGAGGGGATTCGAACCCCTGACCCTCACACTGCCAGTGTGATGCGCTACCAGACTGCGCCACAGCCCCAACTGCTGTTCATTTATATCAGACCGGGAAGGCCCTGTGGGTTGCCGCCCTGCCCGCCTGCTTCAGCAGCCCGGCGGGAGTTCGTCGTGCGCCCCGCTGTGCTACCTCGGCAAGTGTACAGGCTCCGTGTCGGACCCGGTCGGGGCCCCCTGGCTTGGCAGGAGGGACTCGGACAGGCCTGATCCGGCGACGCCGAGCTTACCCGTCAGCAGGGGGCCGGCGTTGTGCTCGGAGAGCCGGAAGCCGCCTTCGGCCAGGCGCAGCAGGGACCAGCGGCAGTTCGCCAGCGGGCCGAAGTGCCACCACAGTTCGGGTGGCAGGCCCAGCACATGGCCGATCAGCGAGCGGGCGGTGCCGCCGTGCAGCACGAACACGATCAGAGCGTCGGGCCGGGTGGGCAGGCCCTCGGCGCGGATCTCGTCGAGCAGGGTACCGGCGCGCTCGGCGACCTCCTGGTAGGTCTCGCCGCCGCCGCGGCGGACGTCCTGCCCGGCCCGCCATGCCCGGTCCTCGTCGGGGAAGCGGCTGGCGGCCTCGGCGCCGGTGAGCCCGGACCAGCCGCCGAGGTCGATCTCCCGCAGCCGGGCGTCGGCGCGCACGGGTAGGTCGAGCGCGGCGGCGGTCGCCCGGCAGCGCCGCAGATCGGAGGAGACGACCAGCTCGGGGTTCATCGCCCGGATGAGCGGCGCGACCGCGGCGGCCTGGGCCTGGCCGGTCTGGTCGAGCGGCGGGTCGGCGTGACCCTGGAAGCGGCCGGCCTCGTTCCAGGTGGTGCGGCCGTGCCGCCACAGCAGCAGCCTCACGCGGCGCCCACCGCGCCGTCACCCGTGCTTTCGCCCGACTCGGTCGCCGGCACCGAACCCGCCGGCACCGAGCCCGCTGATGCCGAAGCCGCCGGCACCGCGGCACCGGCGCCCACGCCCGCGCCGACGGTCGCGTCGGTGAACGGGATGGACGGGCAGTCCTTCCAGAGCCGCTCCAGGGAGTAGAAGCCCCGCTCCTCGTCCCGCTGCACGTGCACGACGATGTCGACGAAGTCGAGCAGGACCCACTGGCCCTCCCGCTCCCCCTCCCGGCGCACGGGTTTGGCGCCGAGGTGGCGCAACTTCTCCTCGACCTCGTCGACGATGCCCTTGACCTGCCGTTCGTTGGCCGCGGCGGCCAGGACGAAGCAGTCGGTGATGGCGAGGCGCTCACTCACGTCGAGGATGAGCAGTTCGCGGCCGAGCTTGTCGGCCGCGGCCTGGGCGGCGGCGAGGGCGAGCTCGACGGCTCGAGGGGAAGCGGTCACGCTCGGGATCTCCAGAATGGTCACAGCCGCACCACGGCCCAATCCGGCCATGGCGCGACACCGTCCACGGTCGGGACGGCTGGCACCAGCGTGTCACATTCCGGCCTGGACAGGGCACTCAACCTGTTCCCAGCGGCCCCGGAGGCGTCGTGTCGTCGCGGTAGAGGCCCCGTTTGGCGATGTAGCGCACGACTCCGTCCGGCGTCAGATACCAGATGGGGGCGTCCCGTCCGACCCGGGAGCGAATGTCGGACGAGGAGATCGCCAGGGCCGGTACCGCGAGCAGGCTCACCCGATCCGGTGGCAGGGCGGCGTCGAGGGAGAGCTGGTAGCCCGGCCGGCTGCAGCCGACGAACTGGGCGAGTTCGAACAGCTCGTCGTGGTCGCGCCAGGTGAGGATCTGTCCCAGGGCGTCCGCGCCGGTGATGAAGAACAGCTCGTCGTCCGGGCGCACCCGGTGCAGATCACGCAACGTGTCGATGGTGTAGGTGGGGCCGTCCCGGTCGATCTCGATCCGGCTGACGGTGAACTGCGGGTTCTCCGCGGTGGCGAGGAAGGTCATCAGGTACCGGTCCTCGGCGGCGGAGACCTCCCGGTGGGCTTTCTGCCAGGGCCGACCGACCGGTACGAACGCGACCTCGTCCAGGTCGAACAGCGCCGCGGCCTCGCTGGCGGCCACGAGGTGCCCGTTGTGGACGGGATCGAAGGTCCCGCCCATCACGCCCAGTCGCACGTGGGGACCGTAACCCCGCGGCCAGCGCATGCGCACGATGCACGCCGCGTCGGGAGATGTCCCACAACACCTCCCGCCGACGACCACCTTCCGTCCCGCACAGGGCTTCCGTCCCGCACAGGGCCGCGGTTCACCCGGTGGTCATCCACAGGCCGCCGACGGGGTCCGCCGCCCGGCAGGCGATCCGGCTAGGCTTGCGGAGTCCGCCGGCCAGCCCGCCCGCTCGCGAGGAGCCGCTGCTCATGCCGATCAGCCCACGCGCGGGCCAGCCCGCCGCCGCCGAGGATCTCGTCGACGTCGACGCCCTGCTCACCGCCTACCATGATCGCCATCCCGATCTGGCCGATCCGACCCAACGGGTCTCGTTCGGGACGTCGGGGCATCGCGGGTCGGCGTTGCGCGGCTCGTTCAACGCCGACCACATCCTCGCGACCACCCAGGCGATCTGCGAGTACCGCGCGTCCACCGGGGTCGACGGGCCGCTGTTCCTCGGGATCGACACGCACGCGCTGTCCGCGCCGGCGCTGGCCACCGCCCTGCGGGTGCTGGTGGCCCACGGCGTCGCCGTGCGCATCGCGCCGGACGGCGAGGCCACGCCCACGCCGGTGATCTCGCACGCGATCCTCGGTCACAACCGCGAGCGTGCCGCCTCCGGGCGCGGTCTCGCCGACGGGATCGTCATCACCCCGTCGCACAATCCGCCGGCCGACGGCGGGTTCAAGTACAACCCGACGCACGGCGGCCCGGCCGACACCAGCGTGACAAAGGTCATCCAGGACCGGGCGAACGCCCTGCTGGACGCGGGTCTCGTCGGCGTCTCGCAGGTCTCGTACGCCGACGCCCGGGCCGCGGCGGTGGTGCACGACTACGTCGGCGCCTACGTCGAGGACCTGGCCGACATCATCGACCTCGACGCGATCCGGTCCGCCGGGGTGCGTATCGGCGTCGATCCGCTGGGCGGTGCCAGCCTGGTCTACTGGCAGGCCATCGCCGAGCGTTACAAGCTTGACCTGAACGTCGTGAACACCACGGTCGACCCGACGTTCGCCTTCATGACCACCGACTGGGACGGGAAGATCCGGATGGATCCGTCGTCCCCGTACGCGATGGCCTCGTTGCTGCGGCTCGCCGGGTCCTTCGACGTGGCGCTCGCCAACGACGCCGACGCCGACCGGCACGGCGTGGTCACACCGGGCGTGGGGCTGCTGAACCCGAACCACTTCCTGTCGGTGGCGATCGACTACCTGTTCGGCCACCGGGTCGACTGGCCGGCCGGCACCGCGATCGGGAAGACGCTGGTCAGCTCCAGCATGATCGACCGGGTCGGTGCGGGTCTGGGCCGCGGTGTCGTCGAGGTGCCGGTGGGCTTCAAGTGGTTCGTCGACGGTCTGATCGGCGGCACCCTGGGATTCGGTGGTGAGGAGAGCGCCGGCGCGTCGTTCCTGCGCCGCGGCGGCGGGGTCTGGACCACCGACAAGGACGGCCTGATCGCCTGCCTGCTCGCCGCGGAGATCACCGCGGTGACCGGTCGTGACCCGGGCCGCGCCTACGCGGAGCTGACCGAACGCTACGGCGCCCCGGCCTACCGGCGTGTCGACGCCCCGGCCACACCCGCGCAGAAGAAGGTCCTCGCGGCGCTCACCCCGGAAAGCCTCGGCGCGTCCCGGCTGGCCGGGGCGCCGGTGACGGCCGCCCTGTCGCACGCGCCCGGCAACGGCGCGGCGATCGGCGGAGTGAAGGTCGTCACCGACGACGCCTGGTTCGCCGCCCGCCCGTCCGGCACCGAGGATGTCTACAAGATCTACGCGGAGAGCTTCCGCGGCGCCGACCACCTCGACACCGTGCTCGCCGAGGCCCAGACCCTCGTCGACGCGGCCCTGACCCGCGGCTGAGCGGAAGCCTGACCGGCCAGAGCCCGCCGGCCGGCGGCCTGGGCCTGGGGGCCGGCCCGGCGGCGGCGGGGCTGCCTGGCGGATGTCAGGAGGGCAGGATGCGTTCGATGAACTGCTCGAGCTGGGCGATGTTGCGGCACTCGACCATCTCGTCGACAAGGTCGGCGTAGACGTCGGTGGCCGAGTCGCCGGAGCCCCAGTAGCTGCGTGGCTCGGGGTTGAGCCAGTAGGCGTGCCGGGCCTGGCCGCACAGCCGGCGAAAGACGTGCGCGGAGGTCGGCCGGTAGTTGTTGCGGGCGTCGCCGAGGATGAGCAGCGAGGTCCGGGGGCCGACGGCATCGCCGTACCGTTCGGCGAACGCGTCGATGGCGTGGCCGTAGTCGCTGTGGCCGTCGTACCAGACGAGATCCGCCTCGGCGGAGATCCGCGCCATCATGTCGCCGAGGTCGAGTCCCCGCAGGAAACGGGTGACCTCGTCGGTGGTGTCGATGAACGCGAACGCGCGGACCTTCGAGAACTGCTCCCGCAGCGCATGGGTGAGCATCAGGGTGAAGTGCGCGAAGGACGCCACCGACCCGCTGACGTCGCACAGCACGACCAGTTCGGGCTTGTGCGGCTTACGGGGCCGGTACCTGGTGTCGACGGGCACCCCACCGGTGGCCAGGGACGCGCGCACGGTGCGGCGGAAGTCCAGGCGACCGGTGCGTCCGAGGCTGCGGCGCGCGGTGAGCTGGGTGGCCAGGCGACGGGCCAGCGGGTAGACCTGCCGGCGCAGTTCGACGAGGTCACGCTGGGAGGCGCGCAGGAACTCGACCTGGTCGTCGAGGGGGCCGACCGCGCTGCGTTCGACGGCCTCGAGGCCACGTTCCTCCGCCATCCGGCGGCGAACCTCGGCGGCGACCATCTCCTCGAACGTCCGAATCCGATCGCTGATGGTCTGCCGGGCGACCCGTTCGGCGAGGCCGCCGCGTGCGGTGTCACCCATCAGCGCGCTGAGCAGGTCCGCGACGAGGGTCTCGGCGGACATGGCGCGCAACGCCCGGTAGAGGTACCAGGAGCGACCGGAGCTGCCCCCCGTGCCCCCGCCGAAGGACGTCACCGCGTCGCGGGCGAGCGAACGCAGCGCCTCGTCGTCGCCGTCCCGCAACGCGCCGAGCAGCTGGTCACGCAGCGCCCGCCGCAGGCCCTCGAGTTCCTCGGGGCTGAGTTCCTCCGGCGGCGGCATCTTCTCGGTCGGCTCGCCGTCGCCGGCACCGTCGCCGCTGTTGGCCGCGGCGCGCGGGTCGAGGCTCACACCGTCACCGATGCGGGGCGGGAAGTACAGGTCGAACAGGGTGTCGAAGGCCGGCCGGTACAGCGGCCGCTTCACCAGGGTGGCGGCGAAGGCCGCCCGCACGCCGTCGCGGTCGGCCCAGCCCATGGCACCGATGGCGGTGGCCGCGTCGACCGTCTCGGCGCTGCTGACCGGCACCCCGGCGCGGCGCAGCGCGGCGATGAAGTCGATGGTGCGGTCCAGCAGGTTCATGCCGGCGCTCCCCTGGTTCGTCGGCGGACGCGTCGTCCGGCCGGGCTCTCGGGCGGTCTGCCGGTCAGTTCGCGGTGAGCTTGAGGTGGCTGATGGCCCGGGCCTGGTCGCTGGCGTGCTTGAGCACCACGCCCAGGGTGGACGCGACGGCCTCCTCGTCGAAGGTGTCGAACCCGAGCGCGAGCACGGTGTGTGCCCAGTCGATCGTCTCGGCGATCGACGGCGCCTTCTTCAGCTCCATCGCCCGCAGCGCCCGCACGACCCGCACCAGCGACTCGGCCAGCTTCTCCGGCAGGTCGGGAACGCGGGAGAGCACGATCTCCTTCTCCCGCTCGGCCGAGGGGTACTCGAGGTTGAGGTAGAGGCAGCGTCGTTTGAGCGCCTCGGACAGTTCCCGGGTCGCGTTCGAGGTGAGGACGACGAACGGCCGTCGGACCGCGGTGATCGTGCCGAGCTCGGGGATCGTCACCTGGAAGTCGGAGAGCACCTCGAGCAGCAGACCCTCGACCTCGACATCGGCCTTGTCGGTCTCGTCCACGAGCAGCACCGTCGGCTCCTCGCGGCGGATCGCCGTGAGCAGCGGCCGCGAAAGCAGGAACTCCTCGCTGAAGATGTCGTCGTGGGCCTGCTGCCAGCCCTCCGAGTCGGACGAACCCGAACCCGCCTGAATCCGCAGCAGCTGCTTCTTGTAGTTCCATTCGTAGAGGGCGCGGGCCTCGTCGAGCCCCTCGTAGCACTGCAACCGGATCAGTTCGGCGCCGACGCTGGTCGCCAGGGCCTTGGCGAGCTCGGTCTTGCCGACGCCGGCCGGACCCTCGACCAGCAGCGGTTTACGCAGCCGATCGGCGAGGAAGACAGTGGTGGCGATCGCCTCGTCCGCGAGATATCCGGTTGCGCGCAGGCGTTCCCGCACGTCCGCGACATCGGCGAATGCGTGCTCCTGAAGCGACATGGCCACCTTCCGTCCCCGGGTCAAGCACCGCACCGTCCATGATGCCCGCACCCTCCATAGTGCCAGGCACACGGGTCACAGGGGTACTTCACCATCCGTTCCCGGACCGATACGCACAGGTCGGGCAGCCCTGCGCCGCACGGCCACGGTCGGCTGCCCGGGAGGTGAGTCGGCCCGGGGAGGTGAGTCGGCCCGGGCCGGACGGCAAGGCGATCCCGCTCAGTCGATGCGTTCGTACGCCGGCAGGGTCAGGAACTCGACGAACCGCTCGCCCAGCGCGGTCTCCTCGAACACGGCGGCCGCGTCCTTCCACCGCCCGCCGTCGTAGATCTGCTCCCCCACCGTGGCGCGGATCTCGTCGAGCACCTCGGTGAGGGTGGCGCGGACCAGTTCGGCGGTGACCGATCTGCCGTCGTCGAGGGTGACACCGGCGGCGATCCACTGGAAGATCTGGCTGCGGGAGATCTCCGCGGTGGCCGCGTCCTCCATCAGGTTGTCGATGCCGACCGCGCCCGTGCCGCGCAGCCAGCTCTCCAGGTAGCGCACCCCGACGCTGATGTTGCCGCGCAGGCCGGCGGCGGTGATCGCGCCGGGGGTGTCCCGCACCGCGAGCAGGTCGGCGGCGGTGACGTGGACGTCGTCGCGCTGGCGGCCAAGCTGGTTGGGGGCCGCGCCGAGCACACCGTCGAACACCTCGGTGCACACCGGGACGAGGTCGGGATGGGCCACCCAGCTGCCGTCGAACCCGTCACCGGACTCGCGTTCCTTGTCGGCGCGGACCTTCGCCAGCGCCACCGTGTTGACCTCCGGGTCACGCCGGGACGGGATGAACGCGGCCATGCCACCGATGGCATGTGCGCCGTGCCGGTGGCAGGTGGCGACCAGCAGTTCGCTGTAGGCGCGCAGGAACGGCACGGTCATCGTCACGCTGTTGCGGTCGGGCAGCAGGAACTCGGCCGGGCGGGAGGCGAACGTCTTGATGGTGGAGAACATGTAGTCCCAGCGGCCGGCGTTCAGCCCGGCGGAGTGTTCGCGCAGCTCGTAGAGGATCTCGGCCATCTCGAACGCGGCCGGCAACGTCTCGATGAGCACGGTGGCCCGCACGGTGCCGACCGGCAGACCGAGCTCCGCCTGCGCGGCGGTGAACACGTCGTTCCACAGCCGGGCCTCGAGATGGCTTTCCATCTTCGGCAGGTAGAAGTACGGCCCGCGCCCCGCCGCGCGCAGCGCCAGCGCGTTGCGGAACAGGTAGAGGCCGGCGTCGAAGAGGGCCGCGACGATCGGCTGGCCGTCGACGAGGACGTGCCGCTCGGGCAGATGCCAGCCTCGGGGACGTGGCACCAGGGTCGCGGTGGTCTCGTTCAGCGTGTAGCGCCGGCCGTCGGGGTTGACGAACCCCAGGGTGCCGGCGATGGCCTCGCTCAGGTTGTGCTGGCCGACGACCATGTTCGACCAGGTCGGAACGTTGGCGTCCTCGAAGTCGGCCATGAAGACCTTCGCGCCGCTGTTGAGCGCGTTGATCAGCATCTTCGCGTCGGTCGGTCCGGTGATCTCGGCGCGCCGGTCGACGAGGCCCGGTGCCGGCGGCGCGACCTGCCAGTCCCCGTCGCGGATGTGCGCGGTGTCGGGCAGGAAGTCCAGGCTCCCCCCGGCGGCGATCGCCGCACGGCGCACGGCGCGGGCGGCGAGCAGTTCGTCCCGGCGGGCACCGAACGTCCGGTGCAGGCCGGCGACGAACGCGAGGGCGTCCTCGGACAGGACCGCGTCCACCTGCGCCGGGGTCAGCCCCGGCACGTCCCGCACCACCGATACACCCCGCGTGGTCACACCGGTCAGACCGCCCATGCCGTCCCTCACCCTCTCCGCCGAACACTCCTGCCAGTGTCGGGCGTGTGGCCCTCGCCCGCACCCTGCCGCACCCCGCCGTGCGGTGCCGTGAGCGGGCTCACGCCCCCGGCGCCTCGCCGCCGGCGCCCGTCAGGAGACGAGGTGGCCGTCCCCGATGCCCACCCAGGTGGTCGAGGTCAGCTCGGGCAGCCCCATCGGGCCGCGGGCGTGCAGCTTCTGCGTGGAGATGCCGATCTCGGCACCCATGCCGAACCGCTCACCGTCGGTGAACCGGGTGGACGCGTTGACCATGATCGCCGCGCTGTCGCAGGTCGCGACGAACCGGCGGGACGCCCCCAGCGAGCGGGTGACGATCGCCTCGGTGTGCCCGCTGCCCCAGCGGCGGATGTGCGTGACGGCGTCGTCGAGGGAGTCGACGACGCGCACGGCGAGGTCGAGCGAGAGGTATTCGGCGGCCCAGTCATCGTCGGTGGCGGGCACGACCCGGTCGTCGTGGGCGCGCACGGTCTCGTCGCCGTGCACGGTGACCCCGGCCTCGGCGAGCGCGGTGAGTGCCCGCGGGAGGAAGGCGTCCGCGACCGCGCGGTGCACCAGCAGCGTCTCGGTGGAGTTGCACACCGAGACCCGGTGGGTCTTCGCGTTCAGAATGATCGCCAGCGCCTGGTCGAGATCGGCATCGACATCGACGTAGACATGGCAGTTGCCGGCGCCGGTCTCGATGACCGGGACGGTCGACTCCTCGACCACCGCGCGGATCAGGCCGGCGCCACCGCGCGGAATCAGCACGTCGACCAGCCCCCGCAGCCGCATCAGGTGCTTCACCGACTCATGGTCGACACCGGGGACGAGCTGGATGGCATCGGCGGGCAGGCCCGCCGCCTGGGCCGCGTCCCGCAGGACACCGACCAGCGCGGTGTTCGACCGCACGGCCGAGGCGCTGCCCCGCAGCAGCGCCGCGTTGCCGCTTTTGAGGCACAGCCCGGCGGCGTCGACGGTGACGTTCGGCCGGGCCTCGTAGATGATGCCGACGACCCCGAGGGGAACCCGGACCTGGCGCAGCTCCAGACCGTTGGGCAGCACCCGGCCACGCACGACCTCGCCGACCGGATCGTCGAGCCCCGCGACCTGCCGCAGCCCGCCGGCCATGGCCTCCAGCCGCGCCGGAGTGAGGGTCAGCCGGTCGACCATCGCCTCGGCCGTACCCGCCGCCCGGGCCGCCTCGACGTCGCGGGCGTTGGCCTCGATCAGCTCGGCCGACCGGGCACCGAGCGCCTCGGCCATCGCGAGCAACGCGCGGTCCTTCGCGGCCCGGTTGAGTGTGGCCAGCGCCGCCGCCGCGGTCCGGGCGCGCACGGCCGTGTCGCGGACGTCCTCCGCTGAGGTGTTCATCTGCTGGGATCCTCCAGTGCCGCGGGTGCCGCCGCGCACCTCGCCCTCACGAGGCTACCGGCCCACCCCGGTTCGGGACGCCGTCCGCCCGCCGTCACGACCCGTCCGCCAAGACGGTCGACGCGGGTCGGTCACGCGGCCGGATGGGGCGACCCCCCGTGCCGGCCGGGTCCAGCCGGCTGCCTACCGTGATCCGCATGCTGGCCCTGCACACCTCCGACTGGCACCTCGGCCGCGCGCTGCACGGCCATGACCTGCTTCCCGCCCAGGGCGCGTTCGTCGACCACCTCGTGGACGTCGTCCGCGGCGAACGGGTCGAACTCGTCCTCGTCGCCGGTGATGTGCATGACCGGGCGATCCCGCCAGTGCGGGCCCTGGAGCTGTTCGACGACGCGCTCTCGCGGCTGCGCGACGCCGGCGCCCGGGTCGTGGTGATCAGCGGCAACCACGATGCCGCCCGGCGCCTCGGGGACAAGTCCGGCCTGCTCGATCCGCGGATCAGCATCCGCACCGACCCGGCCGCGGTGGCCCGCCCCCTCGTCGTCGAGGACGCGCACGGCCCGGTACGCGTCTATCCCGTCCCGTATCTGGAACCCACCAGCGCCGCCGGCCAGCTGCCCGCCGCTGCCGACATCGACCAGCCGGCTCCCACCGGAGCCGACACCCCGGGCGATGGTGCGGGCGGTGCGGGCGGTGCGGGCGGTGCGGGCGGTGCGGGCGGGCGTGGCGTCGGGCCGGCGGTGCTGATGCGCCGGGCCCTCGGCGCGATCCGAGCCGATCTCGAGCGGCATCCGGGTAGCCGCGCGGTGGTGCTCGGGCACGCCTGGGTGACCGGCGGGGCGGCCAGCGACAGCGAACGCGACATCTCCGTCGGTGGGCTCGGCAACGTGCCGGCGAGCCTGTTCGACGGCATCACCTACACGGCGCTCGGCCATCTGCACCGTCCGCAGGCGATCGCCCCGGCCATCCGGTACAGCGGTTCGCCGCTGGCGTACTCGTTCTCCGAGGCCGCCGAGGGCAAGGCGTCCCTGCTCGTCGAGCTCGGTCCGGCCGGGCTCGGGGCGGTGCACGCGGTGCCCGTGCCGGTCGGACGCCGGCTCACCGTGCTGCGCGGCACCCTGGCGGACCTGCTCGCCTCCCCCGTCCACACCCCGCACGAGAACGACATCGTGGCGGCGGTTCTCACCGACCTGATCCGTCCGTTGGACGCGATGGTCACGCTGCAACGGCGCTTCCCGTTCGCGGTGCGCCTGACCCACGAGCCGCCCACCAGCGAGTCCGACCAGCGCAGTTTCGCCGCGCGTACCCGCGGTCGCACCGACCTGGAGATCGCCCTGGCCTTCGTCACCCATGTGCGCACCGACCCGTCACCGGGCGAACGGGAGCTGCTCACCGCGGCGCTGGCGGCGGCCCGCACCGTCGAGGACGCCGCCTGATGCGCCCGCACCACCTCAGCCTGGAAGCCTTCGGCGCTTTCCCCGGCCGGGTCGATCTCGACCTGGACCACGTCGGCGGCGGCGGCCTGGTGCTGCTGTGCGGGGAGACCGGCGGGGGCAAGACGACCCTGCTCGACGCGCTCGGCTTCGCCCTGTTCGGCGAGGTCCCGGGGCTGCGCGGCAAGCTCACCGGCGGCCCGGACCTGCGCTCGCACCACGCGCCGGCATCGGTGCGGCCCTGGGTGTGCCTGGAGTTCGGCGTGGCCGACGACCGGTACCGCATCACCCGCTCACCCGGTTGGGACCGCCCGCGTCGCGGCGGCGCCACCACCCGTACACATCCCACCGCGACCCTCGAACGCCGACCGCGTTCCACCGGCGCATCCGGCGACGGGGGGCCGTCCACCGGCGCCGACGCGGGCCGCGGCGGCATGGCCGGTGCTGCCGCGGCCCAGGGGTGGGAGACGATCGCGGGCCGCCCGCAGGATGTCGGCCACGAGATCGGTCTGCTGCTCGGGATGACCGCCGATCAGTTCTTCCAGGTCGTGATGCTGCCCCAGGGCCGGTTCGCGGACTTCCTGCATGCCGAGCACGACGAGCGGGAGAAGCTGCTCAAGCGGCTGTTCCGGGTCAGCCGGTTCGAGTTCACCGAGCAGTGGCTGCATGACCGCGCCAGGACCCGCCGCGCCGACCTGGACGAGGCCATCACCACGCTCGGCCGGGCCGCCGCCCGCATCGCCCAGGCCGCCGGCGTCGACGAACCCGCGAACCCACCCGAGGACCCGTCCTGGTCCGCCGCTCTCGCCGACACGGCCGCCGTGTCGGCGCGGTCCGCGGCGTCGGATCTGCTCGTCTCCCGGCGGACCCTCGACACCGCCGAGTCGACCCTGGCCGCCACCCGCGACCTCACCGACCGGATCCGGCGCCGACGCGAGCTGACCGCCCGCCACCTCGAGCTCACCGCCGACCAGGTACGCATCGAGGCCCTCGCCGCCCGCGTCGACGCCGCCCGCCGCGCCGCGGTCGTCGCCCCCGCCCTGACCGAACTACGCCGGCTGACCAGCGCCGCGACGACGACCCGCGCCACCGCTGACGAGGCCCACCAGGCTCTCACCGCGCACCCCACCGACCTTCTCCCGCCCCTCGCCCCGGACACGGACACGGACACGGACACGACCGCGGCGGCCGGGACGACCGGGGACGCGCTGATCGCCCGGCTCACGGCCACCGCGCGCGACGCCCATGTCGAGCTCGGGCGGCTGACCGGGCTCGCCCGTGCGCTCACCACCGCCGAGCAGGACACCCGCGACGCCGTCGAGGCCGATGCGCAGGCCGCCGCCCAGCACGAGGAGGCGGCCGGCCTGGAGGTTCGACTGTGCGACGAGCTGCCCACCCGCCGCGGGGACGCCATCGCCCGGGTCGAGGCGGCCCGCGGGGCCAGCGCCGTCCTGCCCGTCCTGACCGAACGCGCCCGCTGGGCCCAGCGGCTCAGCAGCGCCGTCGACGCGCACCGCGCGGCCGTCGCCGCCGCCCAGGACGCCCGTACGAGCGCCGACAGGGCGCGCGAGCATGCCGACGACCTGCGCCAGGAGCGGGTCGACGCGATGACCGCCGAGCTCGCGGCGGCCCTCGTCGACGACACCCCCTGCCCCGTCTGCGGCGCCCTGGCGCATCCGGACCCCGCCGAGGTCCGGGCCCGTCCGATCAGCAGGCAGCAGGAGACCGACGCCACCAGGAAGGCCGATCAGGCGGCGACCGCCGCCGCCGAGGCCGACGGCACCGTCCGCGCCCTCGACGAACGCATCCGCGCCCTGCACGCGGAACTGACCCGCGCGCCCTCCCCCGACCTGCCGGCCGAGCTCGACGAGACGTCCGACGGCCACCCGTGGGCCACCGGGATCTCCTGGCTGCCCAGCGTGGACGCCCTGATCAGCGCCCGTGGCGGGGCCGCGGACGTCACCTACGACGGCCCGGACCGCAACGTGCCGCCGGGCGTGTCCCTGCCGATGATCGCCGACATCCTGGCCGACTCCGTCAACGGGATCCGGCGCGCCGCGGACGACCTGCCCGCGGCGTTGGAGGCGCAGCGGCAGGCCGAGTCGGTGCTCAACGACGCGACGGTCCGGGTGGCGGCGCTGCGCGCGGCGGTGGCCGCGGCCGAACTACGGGCCGCCCAGGCCCGGGAGCGGGCCGCCCGTGGGCTCGGCGAGATCCCCGACGCGCTGCGGGTGGCAGGCGCGCTCGCCGGCCGGCTCGACGCGGTCCGCCACCTCGCCGACGACGCCGAAACCGCCCGCACCGCCGAACAGAGCGCCGAGCAGGCCCGCGCCGCCCACATCCAGGCCGGTCTCACCACCGTCGACCTGGTCCGCCAGGCCGGATTCACCGATCTGGACGACGCCGGCGCCGCCGTCCGCGACGAACCGTGGCTGCGGGCCACCGAGACCGAGGTCCGCACCCACCGCGATGGGCTTGCCGGCCTCGTGACGGCGCTCGCCGCCCCTGACCTCGCCGTCGATCCCGATGCCACCCCGCCGCTGGCCGAGCACGAGACGGCGGCGGCGCGGGCCCGCACGGCCCACGAGACGGCCGTCGCCGCCAGCGCCCAGGCCAGCCTCCGCGCCACCGAGCTCGCCGAGCTGCACACCGCCTACACGGCCGGCCTCACCGCGCTGCACCCGCTGCGTACCGAGGTCGACGAGCTGCGTCACCTCGCCGAACTCGCCGCCGGCCGCGGTGGCAACACCGAGGGCATGCCGCTGTCAAGCTTCGTGCTCGCCGCCCGGCTCGAGGAGGTCGCCGCCGCCGCCAGCCGCCGTCTGGCCGCGATGAGCTCCGGCCGGTTCACCCTCGTGCACGACACCGACGGCCGCCGCGACCGCCGCCGCCGCGCCGGGCTGGGCCTGCTCGTCGACGACGCCTGGACGGGCCGGCGCCGCCACACCCGCACCCTGTCCGGCGGCGAGACCTTCCAGGCGGCGTTGTCCCTGGCCCTGGGCCTGGCGGACGTCGTCACCGCCGAGGTCGGCGGCCGCCGCCTCGATGCCCTGTTCATCGACGAGGGATTCGGCACCCTGGATGCCGACAGCCTCGACGAGGTGATGGCCGTCCTCGACGAACTACGCTCCGGCGGTCGCCTCGTCGGCCTGGTCAGTCACGTCACCGAACTGCGCACCCGCATCCCCAACCAGATCCGCGTGCTCAAGGAGACCACCGGCAGCCGCGTGGAAACCACCCCCTGACCGCAGCGGCACCCGTGTTCCACGCGGTCCACGGCTGGTCAGCGGGTGGGTAGCAGCAGGACGAGGTCGTCGCGGTGGATGATCTCGCGTTCGTAGGTGGGGCCGAGTTCGGCGGCGAGTTCGGCGGTGGAACGGCCGAGCATCCGCGGGAGTTCGACCGCGTCGAAGGCGACCAGGCCGCGGGCGACAGGCTGGCCGTCGGGGTCGACGAGGTCCACCGGGTCGCCGGCCGCGAAGTCGCCGTCGACGGCGAGGATGCCGGCGGGCAGCAGGGACGCCCGGCGGCGCACCACGGCGGCGACCGCGCCGGCGTCCAGGCGCAGCCGTCCCTCGGGGGCGGTCGCGTGCGCCAACCAGAGCAGCCGGGAGGCGCGGCGCGGGCCGGTCGGGTAGAAGACGGTGCCGACAGGATCGCCACGCAGTGCCGCTGTCGCGTTCGCCGTCGAGGTGATCACCGCGTGCACCCCGCCGGACGCCGCCATCCGACCCGCCTCGATCTTGGTCGCCATGCCGCCGCTGCCGACACCCGCCGTGCCGGTGCCACGGGCGGTCAGGCCGACGAGGTCGGCGTCCGAACGCACCTCACGGACCAGGTTCGCCGGGCCGTGCCGCGGGTTGGCGTCGTACACGCCGTCCACGTCCGAGAGCAGGACGAGCAGATCGGCGGACACGAGGTGGGCGACGATGGCGGCCAGCCGGTCGTTGTCGCCGAAGCGGATCTCCTGGGTGGCCACCGCGTCGTTCTCGTTGATGATCGGGACGACGCCGAGTTCGAGCAGACGGTCAAGGGCCGTGCGGGCGTTGCGGTAGTGGGTACGGCGGATGATGTCGGTGGCGGTCAGCAGGACCTGCCCGACACGGACCCCCGCGCCGCCGAACGCCTCGGCGTAGCTGTGCACCAGCGAGCTCTGCCCGACGCTCGCCGCCGCCTGCTGGGTGGCCAGATCGCGGGGACGCCGGTCGAACCCGAGCGGGGCCAGGCCCGCGGCGATCGCACCGGAGGACACCAGCACCAGTTGACCACCTGCGGCGACCCGTGGCAGCAGCGCGCTGACCAGGGCCTCAAGCCGTCCGACGTCGAGCCCGCCGGCGGCGGTGGTCAGTGAGGACGAACCGACCTTCACCACGACCCGCTGTGCCTCGGTCACGAACCCGCGCACGTTCAGAACCCTCCACCACCCGTGGGCATCCTGCCCGGTCACCGGACCGGGCCCAGTTCCTGACCGGGACCGCGCTACCGCGGTGCCGGACCGCCCGGTTCCGCGGAACCGGGGACCTCCACCAGGGCACGATCCGCCGTCGACTCCAGGTCGACCGAGCCAGCCGAGCCGACTGAACCGACTGAGTCAGACGGGCCGACCGAGCCAACCGGGTCGGCGGGGTCGGACGGGTCGAAACCGCGGGCGCGTTCGGCGCGGGCCATCCGTTCGGATCGGGTGAGGCGAACCGAGGAACGCAGCCGGTCGTCGGAGCCGCGTGGCCCGAGGTGGATCTCGTCGTCGACCACCGGGTCGACCTTCGCGGGCTGCTGGCCGTCAGCGGCGGTGACGTAGCCGCCGCCGCTCAGCGTCGGCTCCCATTCGAAGCTCACATCACCGATCGTGACCTCGACGCCGGGGGTGGCACCGAGCCGGGCGAGTTCCTTCTCCACGCCGAGCCGGGCCAGCCGGTCTGCGAGGAAGCCGATCGCCTCGTCATTGGTGAAATCGGTCTGGCGCACCCAGCGCAGCGGCTTCGAGCCGGTGATAAGGAATCCGTCCGCGCCCTGCGCGGTGACCACGAAGTCGGGTTCGTTGACCGCGCGGGGTCGCAGCACGACGCGGGTCGCGACCGGGACAGGCGCGGCCGCGCGCAGCTCGGACACCCGGGCGGCCAGGGCCAGCGACAGCGCGTGCACGCCCTGGCGGGTCGCGCTGCTGATCGCGAACACGTCGAGCCCACGGTCGCGCAGGTCCGCGGTCACCAGGTCGGCGAGATCCGCCGCGTCCGGGATGTCGATCTTGTTCAGGACCACCAGCCGAGGCCGGTTCGACAGGTCCGCCGAGTAGGCGGCGAGTTCGGCCTCGATCACGTCCAGGTCGGTCAGCGGATCGCGACCAGGCTCGAGGGTCGCGCAGTCGAGCACATGCACGATCAGCGTGCACCGCTCGATGTGCCGCAGGAACTCCAGGCCCAGGCCACGGCCCTGGCTTGCCCCGGGGATGAGCCCGGGAACGTCCGCCACCGTGTACGGGGGGTGATCGCCGGCCTGGGCGACGCCCAGGTTGGGGACCAGGGTGGTGAACGGGTAGTCGGCGATCTTCGGTCGGGCGGCGCTGAGCACCGACACCAGCGACGACTTGCCGGCGCTGGGGAAACCGACCAGCGCGACGTCGGCGACCGTCTTGAGCTCGAGGACAGCGTCGAGCTGCTCCCCCGGTTCACCGAGTTCGGCGAAGCCTGGTGCCTTGCGGCGGGCGGACGCCAGCGACGCGTTGCCCCGCCCACCCCGCCCACCCCGGGCCAGGACGTACACGCTGCCCGCGCCGACGAGGTCGACGAGCTGCGTACCGTCCTCGGTCAGGACCACCGTGCCGTCAGGGACCAGCAGGACCAGATCGTCTCCGTCCGCGCCATGCCGGTTGGAGCCCTGGCCGGGCCGCCCACGGGAGGCCCGCTGATGGGGATGGAAGTGGAAGTCGAGCAGCGTCGTCACGCTCGGGTCGACGACCAGCCGGATCTCACCGCCACGACCGCCATCGCCACCGTCCGGGCCGCCCAGCGGCTTGAACTTCTCCCGGTGGATGGACGCGCACCCGTTCCCGCCGTCCCCGGCCGCCGCGTGCAGCACTACTCGATCGACGAAGTTCGACATCACTTCCTCCTCTCTCCTGCGCTCCATACACGCAAAACCGCGCGCACCCCGACCGAAGCGGTTCGACCGCAACAGAAGGGACGCGCGCGGCTCGCGCACTCACGTCGAGGTGGCATTCCCGACCGGTCACACGAGCCGATCGGGGCCACCAGATGGCCTGCTCAGGCCGCGACCGCCGCCACTTCGGCGACGATGTCCACGACCCGGCGGCCACGCCGGAACCCGAACTGGACGTGCCCGGCGGACAGGGCGAACAGGGTGTCGTCCTTGCCCCGCCCGACCAGCTCGCCCGGGTGGAAGTGGGTACCGCGCTGGCGGACGATGATCTCGCCGGCCTTGACGAACTGGCCACCGAAGCGCTTCACACCGAGGCGCTGGGCGTTGGAATCCCGACCGTTGCGCGAGGAGCTCGCGCCTTTCTTATGCGCCATCGGAGTCAGGCCTTCCCGGTCTCGATGCCGGTCACCTTGAGCCGCGTCAGCTTCTGGCGGTGGCCCTGACGCTTGTGGTAGCCGGTCTTGTTCTTGAACTTGTGAATCCGAATCTTCGGACCCTTGACGACGCCGACCACCTCGGCGGTCACCGCGACGGACGCGAGCGCGTCCGCGGCATGGGTGACCGACTCACCGTCGACGAGCAGGAGGGCCGGAAGGTTCACGGCCGCGCCTGGCTTTCCCGAAAGGAGCTCGACGTCGACGACATCGCCGACGGCGACCCTGTGCTGCTTGCCGCCGCTGGCAACGACCGCGTACACCAGATCTCCCTGCTGTTGTCATTCCGCTGTGACCGCATGACACCGTGCCCACCTGCGACACGGGACCTGCGGAGCTTGAGTGCGTACCACACCGCGTGCCGAATCCACACGAACGCCCGGACCGCACCATGCCCGGGCTTCAGCTCCCCGGTGGGATGACCCCGGCCCGGTGGGACACGCGGCCTCCACCTTACAGGTCCTCCGCACAAGGGTGACGGTCGGGAGCCGGCCGGACGGCGTGTAGGGGCCCGCCCACCCCCGCCGCGGGTCATTTCGAGGATGACTCGGACGGGCCATGGTGAACCTCCCGGCGCAGGGAGAAGCATAAATCGTCCAGATGGCGCGGCGTCCGTCGAGATCGCGGATGTCGCTGCCGGCCTGGTCATGTCGGGGGTGATGAGGATGCTCTGGCAGCTTCTGGTCTGGGGTGCCGCCACCGGAGCAGCGGGTGCGCTCGCTGCCGCCTGCCGTCCAGCCACGGCGGCCGCACGCCGACATGAGGCCGTTCCCGGCACCGTGGCGGCGGCGACCGGTGCGCTTGTCGTCCTGATGGTCACCGGGCTGCTGCTGACCGCCCTCGCCGGCCTGCCGGCCTGGGCCGGCGCCGGCTGGCTGGCGGCCACCGCGGGCGCCGCCGGTTGGATAGCCCTGCGGCGTCAGGACCCGGCCGCGTGGGGCCTCACCGCCGCCCCCTCGACAACGGCCGCATCGGCCACCGCCACGCCAGCGGCCACCATGCCAGCGGCCACCACCATGCCGACGACCACGACCACGACCACGGCGGCGACGGCGCAGCCCGAGTCGGCCCAGTCCGCGCGGATGCGTCCGGATCTCGCCGATCAGGATGATCTCGTCCAGTCGCTGACCGTCGCGTCCTACGCGCTGCAGTTGGGCGACGCCCGGCGCGCCCACCAGGCCGTCGAGGCCGCGCTGAGCAGGTCACGGGCCACGTTGGACCTGCTACTACGGGAGGAACCGGCGGGTCGCAGGTTCATCCGTGCCACACCGGCCACCACCTCGACACCGGGCCATCCGGCCGGCCAGGGCCATCCGGCCGGGCCCGCTGCCGCCTAGCCCCCTCGTCACAGCCCGCCCTCGCCACAGCCCGCACCGCCGAGCCCGCTGGGCAGGCGTGCATCTCTGACAGCGAACACCGCGCGGCGGGCCCGATGGTCTCGGGTCCGCCGCGCGGTGGGGAGCGTTCTCAGCCGCTGACGTGATCGACTGGTTCCGGCGCCGTGGCCGTGGCGGCCACCGAGGATGGCTCCGCCGACGTCGACGCGGCCTCGGTGGACGGTGTTGACGCGGGTCGGGACGCCCTGCGGCGTCGACGGGCCGGCTTGTCCACCGCCGGTCCCTCTTCGGCACCGGCGAGGCTGTCGGGATCGTCGGTGTTGGCGTAGACGGGAGGCGGCGCGTCCGCCCCGAGGGGCGTCACGCTCGCGGTGGTCTGATGCCCGTTGCCGTTGACGGCCACCGGGTCGCCGCCGGTGGGCCCGGCATCCGATGCGACCGGGGGGACCGGCTCCGCCTGCGCGGCGTCGTCCCCGGCCACGACGACGGTGGACGCCACGGCCTCGCTGATCGCCGCGGCCAGCGCCGGACCGCCCGCGGCCCGCGTCGCCGCCCCGCGCGAACGGCGACCGCCGCCGCCGGAGGCCGCGCCGGCCGTCGCCGCCTCAGGCTGGCCGCCCGACGCCGTCGACACACCCGCGGACGGCTGCTCCTGATCGACGGGGGCCTGCTCGTCGCGGGGCTGGCCGTTGTGGCCGGCACCGCTCGAGCCATGACCGTTGGGGGTGTGGCCGTTGGGGGCATGGCCGTGGCCGTTGTAGCTCTGGATGGACTGGTCGCCGCCACCACCGTTGAGGTGGATGGTCACCCCGCGGCCGTTGCAGTGCACGCACTGCTCGCTGTAGGCCTCGAGCAGGCCCTGGCCGACCCGCTTACGGGTCATCTGGACCAGGCCGAGGCTGGTGACCTCGGCGACCTGGTGGCGGGTGCGGTCGCGACCGAGGCATTCGGTGAGCCGGCGCAGGACCAGTTCCCGGTTGCTTTCCAGGACCATGTCGATGAAGTCGATGACGATGATGCCACCGATGTCGCGCAGCCGGAGCTGGCGGACGATCTCCTCCGCGGCCTCGAGGTTGTTCTTGGTGACCGTCTCCTCGAGGTTGCCACCCTTGCCGGTGAACTTCCCGGTGTTGACGTCGACCACCGTCATCGCCTCGGTCCGGTCGATGACGAGCGAGCCACCGGAGGGCAGCCAGACCTTGCGGTCGAGTGCCTTCGCGAGCTGCTCGTCGACGCGGTAGTCGGCGAAGACGTCACCCGTGCCGGTGTAGCGCCGGATGCGCGGACGCAGGTCGGGCGCGACGGTGTCGATGTACTCCTCGATGATCCGGGCCTCCCCGGAGCCCTGCACGACGAGTTCGGTGAAGTCCTCGTTGAAGATGTCCCGGATGACCCGCACGACCAGGTCCGGCTCACCGTAGAGCAGCGACGGCGCGGACGCCTTCTTCGAACGGCGCTGGATGTCCTCCCACTGGGCGGCCAGCCGTTCCACGTCCCGGGCGAGCTCGGCCTCGCTCGCGCCCTCGGCCGCGGTGCGGACGATCACGCCACCGTTCTCGGGTGTGATCTTCTTGAGGATGCTCTTGAGTCGGGACCGTTCGGTGTCGGGCAGCTTGCGGCTGATACCGGCGTTCTGGCCGTCCGGCACGTACACGAGGTACCGGCCGGGCAGGCTGATCTGGCTGGTGAGCCGGGCGCCCTTGTGACCGAGGGGGTCCTTGGACACCTGGACGAGGACTGGCTGCCCCGACTTGAGCACCTGCTCGATCTTGCGGGGACGGCCGTCCAGCCCGGAGGCGTCGTAGTTGACCTCACCGGCGTAGAGCACGGCGTTGCGGCCCTTGCCGATGTCGACGAACGCCGCCTCCATGCTGGCCAGCACGTTCTGCACCCGGCCGAGGTAGACGTTGCCGGCGTACGAGGCGGAACTGGCGCGGGTGACGAAGTGCTCGACGAGCACACCGTCCTCCAGCACCGCGATCTGCGTGCGGTCACCGGCATGGCGGACGATCATCCGCCGTTCGACGGCCTCGCGGCGGGCGAGGAACTCGGCCTCGGTGACGATCGGCGGCCGACGCCGACCGTTGTCGCGGCCCTCGCGACGGCGCTGACGCTTGGCCTCGAGCCGGGTGGAGCCGCTGAGGCCACGGACCTGGTCGTCGTCCCGGTGGATCTCGCGTACGTGGACGACCGTGTTCGGCGGGTCGTCGGGGGTGGTCGCCTCGTCGCCGCCGGAGCGACGCCGACGCCGACGCCGACGCCGCGAGCCGCTGGCCCGCTCGTCGTCACCTTCGGCGTCGTCACCATCACGATCCGCGGTGTCCTCGGTGTCATCCGTGGTCTCGGCGGTCTCGCCGTCCCAGTCGGCCTCCACGGAGGTGTGCCCGTCCGGGCCAGCGTCCGTCACCGCCGGTGCGTCGTCGGCCGAACCGGTGCCACCGAACTCGTCGGGGCCGTCCTCGTCACCGCGGGCGCGGCCACGGCCTCGACGGCCGCGACGACGCCGACGCGTCGAGCCGGAGCCCGTGCCCTGCTCGTCGTCGTCGTCGAAATCGCCGTCATCGACGTCGGACTCGGCGAACTCGCCCGTAGCGACATCACCGAGCGTGGTCTCCTCGTCGTCCTCGTCAAGGACGGGGGCGCGCGTGTCCACCTGGGTCCTGGCGGTGTTCTCCGCCTCGGGCGCGGCGGCGGGTGCCACGACCTCATCGACGGGAATCGGCGCGACCGGCACCACCGGCGGCACCACTGGCGGAACGTCGCGGCGCCAGCGGGGCTCGACGGAGAGCTCCGGCGCCTGGAAGGTCACCATCGCGACCGGACGGCGAGCCGCGGGTCGGGCCGCGGGCGTCCGCTCCGCCTCGGCGTCGGTCCAGGTAGGAGCGGCGACCCGCCGAGACCTCGAGCGACCGCGCGTCCCGGCGGCCTTGGCCGAGGGGGCGGACGAGTCGTCCTGCGCCGGCACTGTGGCGGCCGGGTCCGGCGCCTCATCCTGGTCGGTCCCGACGGCGGTCGCGCCGGTTGTCGCGCTTTCCGCACCGGCCACGACAGCCCCGTCGGCCAGCTCGGCCTCGTCAGCCAGCTCGGCCACGTCGGCCTCGTCAGCCACGTCGGCCGCTGCGGCCGACGCTGGGATCGCGTCCGCCTCGGGCGCGCCGACGGAGCCGGTCACCACCACGCTCTCGACCGCCGACGGGACGGCCTCGGCGACAACCGGCTCGGCGACCGCGGCGGCGGGAGCCGTGCCCGCGGTGGCGCCTTCGGTGGGGTCTGTGTTCTCGCTGGTGGCGCGACGCCGGGTGCCACGCGCCCGGGTACGGGTCCGCGGTGCGGCCGCGGGCTCCGTGGTCGCACCGTCGGCCGCCACGGGCTCAGCGCTGGCGGCGGCGTCCGCGGTGCTCGCCGCGGCGACGGAACCGGCAGCGGCGTCGTCGGACGCGGGAGGCGTCGTTTCGGCCACCGCCGGCGGGCTCACGGGAGCCGAGGTGGCCCTGCGGGCCCGGGTTCGACGGGTCGTCTTCGGGGCCTCGGCGGCCGGTGTCGAAGGTGCGTCCGTCGCGGTCGACTCGGCCGGTGCGGCCGCGACCGGCTCCGGCGTCGCCGGCGAAGCGACCGCATCGGTGCTGGCCGCGGCTTCGGTGGCCGGCGTGTCAGTGGCCGGCGTGTCAGTGGCCGGCGTGCCGGACGCCGGCGCCGACTCGCGGACCGCACGCCGGCTCCGGGTCCGCCGCACGGGCGCCGGAGCCTGCGCCGCGGAAGCCTCGGTTGCCGAGGGCTCGGACTCCGCCTGAGCGACGGCCGGAGCCTGCGCGGTCGAACCTGCCGGCTCGGCGTCGCGAACCTCGGCCTGCGGGGCGACTGACCCCGGGGCCTCGGTGATCGCCGCCGGGGCGGTGGTTACCTCGACGGTGGCCGTCTCGGTGGCCTCGGCCGCTTCGCTGGCGGCCTTCGCCCGGGAGGCACGGGTGGATCGGGTACGTGTCGTGGTCGTGCCAGCGCTACGGGCGCGTCGCTTGGTGGGCGCCGCAGCGGCCTCGCTCACATCGGCCGATTCGACGGGGACGCCGGCGGCCGCGGCGGGCGGCGGGTCGGCGGGCCCGCCGGTGCCGATGGGCACGGCGGCGGACGCCGCCCCCTCGGAGGGATCGGGCCCGGCTGGGCCGGAGGTCGCCCCGGCCGAGGGCGTGGCTGGCTCTGGGGCGGCGGGTGGCTCGCTGGGCGCACCGGCGGCTCGTCCGGCTGCCCGGCGCCGACGTGGCGCGGGGCGGGCGGATTCCAGATCAGTCTGGGTCTGGGTAGTCAGGTCATCGTCGGGCACGGGTTAAGAAGCCTCTCGGGCTCCCGGGCGCGCTGCATGTGCAGTCGCGACCGCGCAGAAGCCACTGTCTCGGTCCGACGCGAACAGCGCCGGGAAATCCTGCGACGCCCTGCATCACACTGAGGAGCGACCCACCAGCCGGCCAGCGTCGTTGCGGTCCGGCGCCAGCGGATCCGCCAGCGTTCCATCATCGAGCAGCCGGCCCTGCTCAAGCCGGGTGGGCTCGGGAGGAGCCGACGGGCGCAGACCAGCTACCACGTACAGGGCGGTCAGCACGTCATCTGGCCGCACAGCGGGCGTCGTGTGCCGTGCGACCAACTCCAGTATCGCACATGTGTCGTTCTCCGCACGACAAACGGCCAAGACCACAGCCCCGCGAGCGTCGAAACGCCGACGACCGTCCTTGGTCACCCGTTCCACCTGCACCTCGTCCCGCCGCAGAAGCTCCGCGACCGCGGCGGACAGAGCCGGCTCGCCGAGCGTCGGCAGGCGGATGCGCCAACGGGAGGCATCGATCCGATCGGCCAGGCTCCCCGAACCACCGGCACCACCGGCACCACCGGCACCACCGGCACCACCACCAGCCTGGACGGCGTCGAGCACGTCCAGGCCGGGTGGAAGCGCGGCGTCCAGCGCCGCCCGCACCCGGTCGGGCTCGACGACGACGGCGAGCGCGAGTTCGACGTACTCGGCCTCGCTGGCGGCCCCGGTCGGCGCCGCGCCCACCCAGGAGATCCGCGGATGCGGACTGAACCCCGCCGAGTAGGCCATCGGCACCTCGGCCCGTCGCAGGCCGCGCTCAAACGTACGAGCGACGTCCCGATGTGACAGAAATCTCAGCCTTCCCCGCTTGGCGAAGCGTAGCCGGACCCGGGCGACCACGGGTGGCGGTGGCGGGCCCTCAGGCCGACGCGCCACTGCGCACCACCGCCTCATCCCCGGTGGCCGCCATGGCCGTACTGGCAGCGTGCGCCGGTGGTGCGTCCGCCGGTGGTGCGTCCGCTGCCGAGGCGTCGGGGCCGCCGGCCATGCCACCGGCGGAGACACCCGCGATCGGCAGCAGCGTGCGGCCCGTCGGGCCGATCTGGGTGTCGGTGCCCATGGTCGGGCAGACCCCGCAGTCGTAGCAGGGCGTCCAGCGGCAGTCGTCCAGCTCGGTCCCGCGCAGGGCCTCCTGCCAGTCGGCCCACAGCCAGTCCCGGTCGAGGCCGGCGTCGAGGTGGTCCCAGGGCAGGATCTCGCGTTCCTCGCGCTCCCGGGTGGTGTACCAGTCCACCGACACGCCCAGCGGTTCGAGTTCGGCGGCTCCGGCGCTGGCCCAGCGGTCGAAGGAGAAGTGCTCGTTCCAGCCGTCGAAGCGGCCGCCCTCACGCCAGACCCGCTCGATCACCGCGCCGACGCGACGGTCCCCGCGGGCCAGCAGACCCTCGATGATGCCCGGACGTCCGTCGTGGTAGCGGAATCCGACGGCCTTGGCGATCTCCCGGTCGGCCCGTACCCGGTCGCGCAGCAGTTTCAGGCGGGCGTCGGTGACCTCGTGCGAGGCCTGCCCGACCCACTGGAACGGGGTGTGCGCCTTGGGCACGAAGCCACCGATCGACACGGTCGCGCGGATGTCCCGATGACCGCTGGCGGCCCGTCCGGCGCGGATGACCGCACGGACCAGGTCTGCGATCTCGAGGACGTCCTCGTCGGTCTCGGTGGGCAGGCCGCACATGAAGTAGAGCTTGACCTGCCGCCAGCCGTGCTCGTAGGCGGTGCTGACCGTGCGGACCAGGTCCTCGGCACTGACCATCTTGTTGATGACCTTGCGCAGCCGTTCGGAGCCACCTTCGGGGGCGAACGTGAGCCCGCTGCGGCGGCCGTTGCGGGAGAACTCGTTGGCGAGGGTGACATTGAAGGCGTCCACCCGGGTCGAGGGCAGGCTGAGCGACACCTTGCTCTCGGCGTACCGGTCGGCGAGGCCGGTCGCGATCCGACCGATCTCGCTGTGGTCGGCGCTCGACAGCGACAGCAGCCCGACCTCGTTGAAGCCGGTCGCGCGCAGCCCCGCGTCCACCATGGCGCCCACGGTCTCGATGTTGCGCTCGCGCACCGGGCGAGTGATCATCCCGGCCTGGCAGAACCGGCAGCCACGGGTGCAGCCGCGGAAGATCTCCACGCTCATCCGCTCGTGCACGGTCTCCGCGAGCGGCACCAGCGGCGCCTTCGGGTAGGGCCAGGAGTCCAGGTCGGACAGGGTGTGCTTGCTCGGCCGGGCGGGGATGTCGTCCCGGTTGGGCCGGACCGCCTCGATCCGCCCGTCCGGCCGGTAGGTGACGTCGAAGAACGCCGGCACGTACACCAGGCGCCGCCGGGAGAGGCGGGCCAGCAGCTCGGTGCGCCCACCGGGGCTGCCGGCCGCCTTCCAGGCCCGCACGACGTCGGTGATCCCGAGCACCGCCTGCTCGCCGTCGCCGAGGACGACGGCGTCGACGAACCTGGCGATCGGCTCCGGGTTGAACGCGGCATGCCCGCCCGCGACGACCACCGGGTCGTGCTCGCGGCGCTCGGCCGTGTGCAACGGGATGCCGGCGAGGTCGAGCGCGGTCAGCAGGTTGGTGTAGCCGAGTTCGGTGGAGAAGCTGACGCCGAGCAGGTCGAAGTCGCCGACGGCACGGTGGGCGTCCACGGTGAACTGGGGAAGGTCGTGCTCACGCAGCAGCGCCTCGAGGTCGGGCCACACCGAGTAGGTGCGTTCGGCCAGCACATCGGGCTGCTCGTTGAGAATCTCGTAGAGGATCTGCAGGCCCTGGTTGGGCAGGCCGACCTCGTAGGCGTCCGGATACATCAGGCACCAGCGGACGGCGGCGGTCTCCCACGGTTTGACGATGGAGTTCCCTTCGCCACCGACATACTGCACGGGTCGACGCACCCGCGGGAGCAGCGGCTCCAGGCGAGCGAACAGCGACTGTCCGGACATGCACGCGAGCCTACGGCACGCCGCGACCGGCGCCGTACGGTCACCGCCGCCACCTCTACATGGCGTACGGGTCCGAGCGTGAACGCAGCCGGACGTTCTGGAGCAGACCCACGGCGATCATGTTCGCGAACATGGACGAACCGCCGTAGGACAGGAACGGTAACGGCAGTCCGGTGACGGGCATGATGCCCAGGCACATCCCGATGTTCACGAACGACTGGAACGTGAACCAGCAGACCACCCCGGTGGCGATCAGCGCGCCGAAGGAGTCCTGCGAGCCGAAACCGATCGACAGCGCCCGCCACAGCACCACGCCGAGCAGCACGACGATCCCGGCGGCGCCCAGATAGCCGAGCTCCTCCCCCGCGACGCTGAACACGAAGTCGGTCTGCTGTTCGGGGACGAACTGCCCCTGGGTCTGCTGGCCGTGCAGCAGCCCCCGGCCGAAGATCCCACCGTTGGCGATGGCGATCATGGCCTGGTTGACGTTGTACCCGGTGCCGCTGGCCGCCTTGTTCTCCGAGACGAAGGAGGTCAGCCGGGCCTCCTGGTAGGGCGCCAGCAGATGGAACTGCAGGATGGCGGTGCCGAAGAGCACCCCGCACAGGACGAGCCCGAGCACCCAGCGCCGCGGCGCCCCGCTGACCGCCAGCATCCCCAGCACGGTGAACACCAGCACCATGACGGTGCCGAAGTCCGGCTGCAGCATGATCAGCCCGATCGGCACGATGGTGAGCCCGAGCACGAGCAGCACGTCGGCGTGCCCGGGCGCGCTGTGCTGGATGCCCGTGTGCCGGTCCTCGTGTTTCTCGCCGAGGATCATCGCCGCGCCGACCACCAGGGCGACCTTGGCGAACTCCGACGGCTGCAACTGGAAGCCCGCCGGCAGCACGATCCACGAGTGGGCTCCGTTGATGGTCGACCCGAGCACCAGCACGGCCACCAGGCCGACCAGCGATCCCAGGTAGACGAACGGCGCGTAGGCCCGGATCACCCGGTAGTCGACGACCGTGGCGACCGCGCCGAGCAGCAGGCCGATGACCAGGTTCAACAGGTGGCGTTTGAGGAAGGTCTGCGGGTCGGCCCCGGCCTCGCCGAGGCGCTGCCGGGTGGCCGACCAGACCAGCAGGGCGCCGACACCCGACAGCGCGACCACGCACAGCTGCAGCGTCCAGTCCAGCCGGCGCAACGGCGAGTGCCGCCCGGACGCCCGGTCCCGTAGCTGCCCGATCCGCCCGCGCACCGGCACCGGCGACGACCGCAGCGCCGTCGGCCCCACATCCTGGTTCATCCCCGCCACCTCCCGTCGCCTCCTGCGGTATCTGCGCGCCCGCCGCGGCCCGCGCGGCTGTTCCTACGGCGGGGCACGACTCGGCGGGGACGTCGGGGCCCCGGTGACCACCGGCGTGGTCACCGGGGACTTCGTCGGCGTCGTGACCAGCGCCGGCAGGAGCGCACCGGCGGAGTTCGGGGGGGTGGCCGAGGCCGCTGGGATCGACGTGACGGCGCTGGACGTCCCGCCGGGACCCAGGGGGCGCAGCGGGTCGCTGGCGGTGGCGGCGGCGATCGTGCCGTCCCGGTTGATCCTGGGCAGGCCCCCGGGGGGTCGCCCACCGGGCTGGGCGGCCGGCTGGCCGACGCCGTAGATCGCCTGGTAGATGCGCTTGGCGACCGGTGCGGCGTACTCGGCGCCGGTGCCCGAGTCGGGGATCGAGACCACGACGACGTACTGGGGGTCGTTCGCCGGGGCGAAGGAGGCGAACCACGAGGTGTCACCCCGGCCCTCGACCTCGGCGGTACCGGTCTTGCCCGCGATCGGGATGGTGGCGCTCGGCCAGTCGGCGAACACGCCCGTCCCGGTGCCGCCGGGCTCGGTGGTCACGCCCCGCAGGCTGTCCCGGATGTAGCCGAGGATCTCCGGGCTGACCGGCAGGGTGCCGATCCTGTGCGGCTGGAAGGTCTGCACGACCTTGCCCTCCGGCGAGATCGCGGCCTTGGCCAGGGTCGGCCTGTACAGGGTGCCGCCGTTGGCGATCGCCACGTAGGCGTTGGCGAGCTGCAGCGGACTCACCGACAGGTACTGGCCCTGCCCGATGGCGAACTGGGTGGCGGCACCGGCGTTGTAGAGGTAGCCGTCGACGCAGGCCTCGGCGGCGTACTTGCGAAAACGTTCCGCCTTCGCCGGGTCGGTCTCCTCGGGGTAGCCGTTCTTCGCCCGCCGGCAGTAGGAGTCCTTCAGCTCCTCCCAGATCGCCTTGGCGTCGGCCCGGTCGACGACCGACCCCTTCGTCTCCCCCGGCAGGTCGATCCCGGTGCCGCGGCCGAAGCCCATGGCCTCGGCCATCCGGACGAAGTACTCCTTGGGCGGCGCGTAGGGTCCGCGTCCGTTGCGCAGGCCACCGTCGCCGAGCCAGGAGTCGTAGGCGAACTGGTCGAAGATGACGTCGCAGGAGATCACCAGGGCCTGGTGCAGGGTGATCGGCCCGGCGGACTCACCGTCGAAGTTGTGGAAGATCTGGTCGCCGATCTGCAGCGTCTGTGAGCAGAGGAACCGCTGGTCGCCACGGGCGCCGAGGTTCTGCATCGCGACGGCGGTCGAGACCGGCTTGAACGTCGAGCCCGCCGCACCCGAACCCTGGTAGACCCGGGACAGCAGCGGAATGCCGTTGGCCGGGTCCGACAGCGCCCGGTAGTCCTGCTCCGACACCCCGCCGACGAACACCGACGGGTTGTAGGACGGCAGGCTCGCCATCGCGACCACGCCGCCGGTCCGGGCGTTCAGCACGACGGCGGATCCGGTGCGTGAGCCCCCACCGAGGGAGTTGATGGTGTCCTGCAGGGCCTGTTCGGCGGCCTGCTGCACACCGAGGTCGAGGTTGAGCACCAGATGGTCGCCGCTGGCCGGCTCGGTGGTGGACGCGGTGCCCGCCACCCGGCCGAACCGGTCGACCTCCAGGCGTTGGACGCCGTCCGTGCCGCGCAGCTGGTCGTCGTAGGTGCTTTCCAGGCCGGCGACGCCGATCAGGCTGTTGAGGTGGTAGCCCTTCTCGTCGCCCTGCTTGTCCAGCTGGTCCTGGGTGACCGGGGCGAGGTAGCCGAGTTCGTGCGCGGCCAGCGACCCCTGCGGGTACTCCCGGACGGCCTGGAGATCGGCGGACACACCGGGGAAACGGTCGGGATGCTCGATCACCGCGAGGGCCTGCGCCGGTGAGACGTCCTTGGCCACCGGAACCGGCTGGTAGGGCGAACCGTTCCAACAGGGCGGCTTGACCTGGGCGGTGCAGAAGCGGATGCGTTTGACCAGGTCGTCGGCGGGGGTGTTGATCACGCCGGCCAGCCGGGTCAGCACGGCCTTGCCGCGGTCGGGCTGGCGATCGGTGGTCGACCGGTTCACCGAGATCACCAGGGACGTGCGGTTGCGCACGAGCGGCTGGCCATGGTCATCGAGGATCATGCCGCGGGTCGCCGGGGTGACCACCTCGCGGACCCGGTTGGTCTCGGCCACCTGCCGGTAGTGGTCACCGTCAAGGATCTGCAGCACCCACAGCCGGGCACCGAGCGTGACCAGCAGCGAAAGCACCGCGACCCGCAGCAGCAGGACGCGGACCCGCATCCGGTCGTTCATCGGCCGCCCCGACCGCGGTCCCCGGCGAGCCGGCGCGCGCCCCGCAGCAGCAACGGGAACACGAAGGGCGTGGCGATCACCGCGTAGAGGCCCGCGACGACGGCCCGTCGGATGGCCTCACCGCCGGTCATCGCCGCCTCACCGAGCAGCGACGTCATGGCCGCATAGCCCAGGGTGCCCAGCACACTGGCCCCGCCGATCACCGCCAGAGGCACCGCTACCGACCGTTCCGCCGTATCCATCACCAGACCCACAGCGTAACCGATCAGGCACATAACGAGAGCAGACTGTCCGAGAACATGCGTGGACGCCAGATCGCCGGCCAGGCCCGCGACAAAGCCGCTGATCGCCCCGACCAGCGGCCCCTCGATCAGCGCGATCGACGCCAGCAGGACGAGGACCAGGTCGAGCCGCCCGCCGGGCAGGTTGAACCGCGCCACCACCGACACCTGCGCGACGATCGCGACCAGCAGCATCAGGACCGCGGCCACCACCGACCGCACCCGCACGGACTCGTCGGAGTCGAGGATCTCCCACATGCCGGTTCAGCCAGCCCCGCCCGGGGTGCCCGTCGCGCCCGGGGTACCCGTCACGCCCGGGGTGCCGGTCACGCCCTGCGTCGTGGCGCCTGGGGAGGCGGCGGCATCCGGAACGAGGGTGGCCTCCGGTGCCGGGGCAGGGGTGGTGGGCTCCGGGGGGGCGGGCTGGGGGGACAGCAGGCGGTCGCCGGGGTCGACCGTCGGGCGCCCGACGACCACACCGACGAGGTCGAGCGTGCCGACGGACACGTACGGTCGCACCTCCGCCGTGCGCGACAGCCCGCCGACGTCGGTGACCTTGGTGACCTCACCGATCGGCACGCCGGCGACGTAGTCCAGGCTGCCGAAGGTCGTGAGCCGGTCACCCTTCTGCACCCGGAACGACGCGTCGTACACGGTGAAGACCAGGGTGGACGGGCCCTGCCCCCCGGCCACCGCGCCGAGGAGCTGGGTGCGTTCGAGCCGGGCACCGATCCGGCTGTTCGGATCGCAGACCAGCCGCACGACGGCGGTGTGGGCGGTCACCGACGCGACCGTGCCGACCAGGCCGTCGGCGTTCAGGACGGTCTTGTCCGTGGCGATGCCGTCGTCCTTGCCGGCGTTGATGGTCACGGTCCAGTCGGTGCCGGTGACGTCGCCGATCGCGATCACCCGGGCGGGGACCATGGTGTACTGACCCTTGTTCGCCAGCAACCGCAGATCGGCGAGCTCCTTGCCGGTCTGCGTGATCATCTTGTCGTCGGCGAGGTCACGACGCAGCCGGGCGTTCTCCTGGGCGAGCCGGTCGGCCCGGTCGTGATAGCGGTTGGGGTGGGCCAGCGACGAGACGGTGTGGCCGATCGGCCGGAACACGGCGCTCACCCCGTCCTCGACGCCGCCGAGCGCGCTGTGCACGACGCCTCGGGCGCCGGTCGCCGAACGTCCCGTCCTGTAGTCGAGGGTGATCAACGTGAACGCCGCGATGAGCAGAGCGGCGATCACCAGGCGGGATCGCCTCGTGTCACGCCCCACAGCAGCCTCCGAACGAGCTCTCAGGTCCCGCACCGCGATCGAGCACGCACCGCGATCGGGCGCGCGGGGACACCACCCATCGTTTTCATCGGACGACCGACCTCGCCGCGATGTTCCCGGATCGGACCGGTCGTTGCCCGCCGGGGCGGGACCGCGAGGCGGATTCTCCCCGTGGCCCCACCCGGATGTGCTCCCCCAGGGGAGTGACCGGGCGGTGGACGCCGGGTGCGCCGCGGGTCCGGCGCTAGCGCCGCGGCTCGGAGATCAGCACCTGCTGCAGCGCCTCGAACTCCTCGACGCACTTGCCCGAGCCCATCGCCACCGAATGCAGCGGGTTCTCGGCGATGTGGATCGGCATACCGGTCTCGTGCCGCAGCCGCTCGTCCAGGCCGCGTAGCAACGCGCCACCACCGGTCAGGACGATGCCACGGTCCATGATGTCGCCGGAGAGCTCCGGCGGGCAGCGGTCCAACGTCACCTTGACCGCGTCGATCACCGCGTTGACCGGTTCCTCGATCGCCTTGCGGATCTCCTCCGCGGACACCACGATCGTCTTGGGCAGGCCGGTGACCAGGTCGCGCCCGCGGATCTCGGCGCTGGGCTCGTCGGGCACCTTGAAGGCCGACCCGATCGCCATCTTGATCTCCTCCGCGGTGCGCTCGCCGAGCATCAGCGAGTACTCCTTCTTCACGTAGGAGATGATCGCGACGTCGAGTTCGTCACCGGCGGTGCGGATCGACTGGCTGGTGACGATGCCACCCAGCGAGATCACCGCGACCTCGGTGGTGCCGCCACCGATGTCGACCACCATGTTGCCGGTCGGCTCGTGCACCGGCAGGCCCGCGCCGATCGCGGCGGCCATCGGTTCCTCGATGATGAACACCCGGCGGGCACCGGCCTCGTAACCGGCGTCCTTGACCGCCCGCTGCTCGACACCGGTGATTCCCGAGGGCACACAGACGACCAGACGCGGCTTGGCGAAGTGACGCCGACGATGCACCTTCTGGATGAAGTAGCGCAGCATCCGCTCGGTGGTCTCGAAGTCGGCGATGACGCCGTCCTTGAGCGGACGGACCGCGACGACGTTGCCCGGCGTGCGGCCGATCATGCGCTTGGCGTCGGTACCGACGGCGAGAATGCCCGAGGTCGTCGTGTTGATCGCGACCACACTCGGCTCGTTCAGGACGATGCCGCGCCCCCGCACATACACCAGGGTGTTGGCGGTACCGAGGTCAACGGCCATGTCACGACCGAGAAACGACAGTGAGCTGGACATCGTCGGTACCGACCTTCCCGGGGGGATGCGGTCCTGGCCGCCTTCGGCGCGGCGACGCCGGTGGTCACCGGAACCGGACAACCGCGTGAATCACGTACAGGGTTCGTTGCTCGGGCAGGGCTGGCCGCCGAGCCTGCCGCGATGCGTGCGACCGACCGGCACAGCCGGCCCGCGCGACCCACCGAACACGCTCCGGGCGAGTATCGCAAGGGTAGACCGCCGTGCGGCCACCCGCCGTCCCGGACGGCGGTCAAACCACTCGTGTCACGGTTGCGCCGGATCGACCCGCTGGATACCCAGGAGTCAGAAAGAACCCACACCGCGCGGTTTTCCGAACAGGTGCCGCATGCCGGGCCCAGCGGCCATGGCGGGCCACCGTTCGAGGCCGGCCGGACAGGCTGACCTCGAACGGGTACCAACGTCAGCTCAGGCCGGGGAAGAACAGGTCGATCTCCCGCTTGGCGGACTCCGGCGAGTCGGAGCCGTGCACGAGGTTCTGGCCGATCTCCGTGGCGAAGTCACCACGCAGCGAGCCGGGAACGGCCTTCACCGGGTCGGTCGCGCCGATCAGGCCGCGGGAGGCCTCGACCGCACGGGGGCCCTCGGCGACGAGCGCCACCAGCGGACCGGAGGTGATGAAGTCGACGAGCTCACCGAAGAACGGCTTGCTCGCGTGCTCGCCGTAGTGCGTCTCGGCGACCGAACGCTCGAGCGTGCGCAGCTCGAGGGCCACCAGGCTGAGCCCCTTGCGCTCGAGCCGGCCGACCACCTCACCGACGAGACCACGGCTGACGCCGTCCGGCTTGACCAGGATGAGGGTGCGCTCGGCGGACACGGTACTCCTTCTCGATCATCGACATCGTCGTCAGTGGAGCCCGTGGGCCCCACGTCAACTTACAGGGTGCCGCAGACATCACCATGCCCGAACCGGGCCGCCTCAGAAGCGCAGCAACGCCCTCGCCCGTCCCACAACGGGCGCCGAACCCAGGACCAGCACCCCGGCCCCGCCGAGCTCGGATTCGGCCTCGGCGAGGCGAACCGCGTCGTCGAGGGCGTCGTCGAGCCGGGGGGTGACCTCGATCCGGTCGGCGCCGAACACCCCGCCGGCGACGGCGGCCAGATCGTCCACGGGCAGAGCGCCCGCCGTCGCGCCGTCGGTGAGCACCACCGCGGCCAGGACCGGCTCCAGCACGGCGAGCATCCGGGCCGCCGTGGCCTCGTCCCCCTCCACAGCGACGACGGCGACCAGGGAGTCGAAGCCGAACGCCTCGTGCAGGGCCTCGACCACGGCGGTGACGGCGGGCGGGCTGTCGGCCACGTCCAGCACGATGGTGGGGCTGCGCCGGACCACCTCGAGCCGGCCTCGGCCGTCCACCTGGGCGAGTGCGGCCCGCACGATGTCCAGGTCGAGCTGGTTCTGCCCACCGCCGAGGAACGCCTCGACCGCGGCGAGCCCGACCGCGGCGTCGTGGGCCTGGTGCGCGCCGTGCAAGGGCAGGAAAAGCTCCTCGTAGGTACCGCCGAGCCCCTTCAACGTGATCATCTGGCCGCCGACGGCGACCCGGCGGCCCAGCACCCCGAACTCCATGCCCTCACGCGCCACGGTGCTGCCGGCCAGCGCGGCTCGGCGCAGCAACGCCCGGGCCGCCGGCAGCGCCTGCTGGGCGAGCACGACCAGCGTGCCGGAACGGATCACGGTTCCCACCGGCGCGGCGACCCGGTCGAGCCGCGGCTCGTCCGCCTCCCCCGCGAGGTCGACCGACCAGCCACCGGCGGAACCGCCACCATCCGAACCGCCATCCTCGGACCAGTCATCGCCCGACCAGCCGGCGCCGGACTCGCCACCGTCGGACCCGCCGCTGTCGGACCAGCCTGCGTCGGACCAGGCGGGGGCCACCGGCGTCACCGCGGCGACCGGCACGTCGAGCAGGTCGGCCAGGTCACCGAAGCCGCCCGCACCGGGCAGCTCGGAACCGGGCCCGCCGGACTCGATGACCGCGAGGTCGACCGGGGCGTCGGCGAAGGCGGCGATCGCGACCGCGAGCAGCAGTTCGCGGGCGCCGAGGTGGCCGTCATCCTCCACCAACGGCAGGTAGGGCTCGATGTCGTCGAAGGCGCGTTCGAGCACGTCCGCCGGAATCCGGGCGACGCCCAGCCCCACCTGCTCGGCCGGGCCGAGCCAGTCGGGCGCACGCAGACTGCCCGCGCGGACACCGAACCCCTCGAGCAGGGCGGTGATCACGGCAAGGGTCGAGCTCTTGCCCACCGAACCGGCGACGACGATGCTCGGGAACGACCGCTGCGGCTGGCCCAGCAGGTCGAGCAGGCGGCGTAGCCGCTCGAGCCCGGGCTGCGCCGTGACCTCGGCCCGTCGCGCGTAGGCGGCCGCGAACCGGGACGGACCCGACCAGGCCACCTGACCCGGGGACGCGGGGGAACCTGAGTCGGGCGTGGTACCGGCATTGACCGTGGCGCCTGTCACGTCCCCGATCCTACGGGGGCCGATCCGGCCGGGTGTGCTGCGGCACGTTCGCTCTCCGGACGGTCCGAACTGTTCGTCCGTGTTGCCCAAGTCGCTACTGTCGAGGCCGGTCGGTCGGGGTCCGTCCGTCCGAGGTCGGGGCGGCGGACGCCAGTGCGACGGCGCTCGGCGCCGCGGGGTCAGGGAGGCGAAGTCAGCCGGTGACGTGGACATATGCGGCGGCGTGTCAGGCGTTGAACGAATCGGTCGACCTGGAGAAGCAGGCGATCACCGCGCAGCCACCGGTGCCGAGTCTGGACCGTATGCGCGAACTGGCCCGGCGCCTCGGCGATCCGCAACGCCGGTTCCCGGTGATCCATCTGACCGGCACGAACGGCAAGACGTCCACCGCCCGGATCACCGCGTCGCTGCTCGGCGCGGCGGGGCTGCGCGTCGGGCTGTACACCAGCCCGCATCTGGAACGGGTCAACGAGCGGCTCGTGCTCGACGGCCAGCCCGCCGACGACGAGGCGTTCGCCCGTTGTGTCGGCGCCGCGGTGGACGCGGCCGCGCCGATGGCCGAACGTCCGACGTTCTTCGAGCTGCTCACCGCCGCCGCCTTCGACTGGTTCGCCGAGCGCGCCGTGGACGTGGCGGTGGTCGAGGTCGGCCTGCTCGGCCGGTGGGACGCGACCAACATCGCCGACGGACGAGTCGCGGTGGTCACCAGCGTGGGCGCGGACCACCTGGACTACGCGGGCAGCCTGGACGGGGTGGCCCGGGAGAAGGCCGGCATCGTCAAACCCGGGACCCGGCTCGTCCTCGGCGACGTCGCGGCCCGGTTCGACCCGGTGTTCGCCCGCACCCCGGCCGCGGACGTGGTGCGCCTCGGTGCGCAGTTCGCCTTCGACAACGGCCGCCCGGACCCCGCCGGTGCCGGCCGCCGTGGCGATCCGCGCACACCCCTGGCCCGCTACGACGATGTGCTGCTGGCGCTGCACGGCACGTACCAGCAGACCAACGCCGCCTGCGCCCTCACGGCCGTCGAGGCCTTCGTCGGTCACCGGCTGCCCGCCGACGTCGTCGAGGCGGGCCTGGCCACCGTCCGGGCGCCGGGGCGCCTCGAGATCGTCGGCACCGATCCGCCGCGGGTGCTCGACGGGGCGCACAACCCGGCCGCCGCCGCGGCGCTCGCCCGGTCGCTGGCCGAGGAGTTCCCGGGCCAACGGTGGAACGTGGTCTACGGGGCGCTGCGCGGCCACGACTTCGAGGCCACCCTCGCGGAGCTGGACCCCGACCGGGTCGCGGCGGTGCTGTGCTGCGAGCCCGCGTCCCCACGGGCGATCCCCGCCCAGGAGCTGGTCGCCGCGGCGGGACGGCTCGGCCTTCGGCCGGCACTGGCCCTGGCGGATGTCGCCACCGCCGTGCGCCACGCCCTGGAACAGGCGGCGCCCGCCACGGCGATCCTGGTGACCGGCTCCTTCTACCACCTCACCGAGGCCCGCCGCGTGCTGACCAGCACGTGCTGACCAGTACGCGCCGCGCCGCCGGACACGTGGTCGGAAGCGGTCTCGCGCCTGCGTACGGTGCCGCGCGTCCCCCTACGGGGCCGTGCCGTGCGGTGCTCGTACGGTCAGGCGGACTTCTCCTGGCGCGGGGCACGCTTGGAGGCGACGTCCCGGGGCACCAGCGTCGGGTTGACGTGCTCGAGGACGACCTCGCGGGTGACGACGACCCTGGCCACATCCTTGCGGCTGGGGATGTCGTACATGACCGACAACAGCACCTCCTCCATGATCGCCCGCAGGCCACGGGCGCCGGTGCCGCGCAGGATCGCCTGGTCGGCGATGGACTCCAGCGCGTCGGAGGTGAAGTCGAGGTCGACGTTGTCCAGATCGAACAGGCGCTTGTACTGGCGGACCAGCGCGTTCTTCGGCTCGGTGAGGATGCGGATCAGCGCCTCGCGGTCGAGGTTCGACACGCTGGTGAGCACCGGCAGCCGGCCGATGAACTCGGGGATCATGCCGTACTTGAGCAGGTCCTCGGGCATGATGTCGCCGAAGACGTCGGCGGCGTCCGGGTCGTCCTTGCCGTGCAGCACGGCGCGGAAACCGAGGGACTTCTTGCCGATCCGGGATTCGATGATCCGGTCCAGCCCGGCGAACGCCCCACCCACAATGAACAGGACATTCGTGGTGTCGATCTGAATGAACTCCTGGTGCGGATGCTTGCGGCCACCCTGCGGCGGCACGCTCGCGGTGGTGCCCTCGAGAATCTTCAGCAGCGCCTGCTGCACGCCTTCCCCGGAGACATCCCGGGTGATGCTGGGATTTTCGGACTTACGCGCGATCTTGTCGACCTCATCGATATAGATGATGCCGGTCTCGGCCTTCTTGACGTCATAATCAGCGGCCTGGATGAGCTTGAGAAGGATGTTCTCGACATCCTCACCGACATAACCGGCCTCGGTGAGCGCGGTCGCGTCGGCGATGGCGAACGGGACGTTGAGCATCCGGGCGAGGGTCTGCGCGAGCAGGGTCTTGCCACAGCCGGTCGGACCGAGCAGCAGGATGTTGCTCTTGGCGAGCTCGACCTCGCCCTTGCTGCCGTCGCCAGTCGCGGATCCGCTGGCCTGCACCCGCTTGTAGTGGTTGTAGACCGCGACCGACAGGGTCTTCTTCGCCGTCTCCTGGCCCACGACGTAGCCGTCGAGGAACTCGTAGATCTCACGCGGTTTGGGGAGTTCGTCCCACTTGAGCTCGGAGGACTCCGAGAGTTCCTCTTCGATGATCTCGTTGCACAGATCGATGCACTCGTCGCAGATATAGACGCCAGGGCCGGCGATGAGCTTTTTCACCTGCTTCTGCGATTTGCCACAGAACGAGCACTTGAGCAGGTCACCGCCATCACCGATGCGTGCCACCGAGGACTCAGTCCCTTCGTCCAGACGATGGTGTCGCCTGCGTGTCAGGGGCGGTTGACACCGCCCGGTCGTCGCGTGTCTGCCTGCAACCATCCCCGTGGGGACGGTACCCCGCCGAGCGACCCGGTGAGTGCCCTATCGCTCGGCTCGTACCGGTCAGCCTACGGTCACCTGGGCCGACCTCGCGCGTCCACACCGTCCGGTTAGGCCAAGGCGTCACGGACTGGACCCGCTGACCACGTTTGCACCCACCCGTGTCCCGATGTGGCAGGTCTGCCACATCGGGACACGACAGGCGCACCGCTCAGCTCGTGGTGGCGAGCCGGGAGGACTTGCGGGTCTTGATGACCTCGTCGATCAGGCCGTACGCCTTGGCCTCCTCGGCGCTGAAGATCTTGTCCCGCTCGATGTCCTTGCGGATCGCCTCTTCCTTGCGGCCGGTGTGCACGGCGAGCATCCGCTCCAGCAGCGACCGCATCCGCAGGATCTCGCGGGCCTGGATCTCGATGTCGCTGGACTGGCCCTCACCCTGGGCGGACGGCTGGTGGATGAGGATCCGGCTGTTCTCCAGCGCGAACCGCTTGCCGGGCGTACCGGCGGCGAGCAGCACCGCGGCCGCGGAGGCGGCCTGGCCCATGCAGATCGTCGAGATGTCGGGCCGGACGAACTGCATCGTGTCGTAGATCGCGGTCAGCGACGTGAACGACCCACCCGGGGAGTTGATGTAGATCGAGATGTCGCGGTCCGGGTCCTCGGACTCCAGGAACAGCAGCTGCGCCATCACGTCGTTGGCCGACACGTCGTCGATCTGCACGCCGAGGAAGACGATCCGCTCCTTGAGCAGCTTCGAGTACGGATCCATGCCGTACTCGCCGCGGGACGTCTTCTCGATGATGTTCGGCAGGACGTAGCGGCCCTGCGGGGCCATCATGGCGGCCTGGCGGGCCTGATCGGACCGCATCTGCTGGTAGAGCGTCTCGTGGTACATGGTGGGTGCCTCCGGGAAGCGGATGACGACGTGCGGTCCGGGTGAGGGGCGGCCAGTGGGGTGGCGGTGTCCAGCGGCGGCCGGTGGGCCGCTCAGCTCACCGGGCCCTCGCTGGGGACCTGACGGGCCTGCTGGACGACGTGGTCGACGAAGCCGTAGTCCTTCGCCTCCCCGGCGGTGAACCACCGGTCACGGTCGGAGTCGCGCTCGATCTGCTCGATCGGCTGGCCGGTGTGGAACGCGATGCGCTCCTGCATCATCCGCTTGGTGTAGAGCATCTGCTCCGCCTGGATGGCGATGTCGGAGGCGGTACCACCGATCCCACCGGACGGCTGGTGCATCATGATCCGCGCGTGCGGCAGGGAGTAGCGCTTGCCCGCGGCCCCCGCGCACAGCAGGAACTGGCCCATCGACGCGGCGAGGCCCAGCGACACGGTGGCGACGTCGTTCTCGACGAACTGCATCGTGTCGTAGATCGCCATCCCGGCGCTGACCGAGCCGCCCGGCGAGTTGATGTAGAGGAAGATGTCGCGGGTCGGGTCCTCCGCGTTGAGCAGCAGCAGCTGCGCGCAGATCGTGTTGGCGATCGAGTCCTCGACAACCGAGCCGAGGAAGACGATCCGGTTGGCCAGCAGTCGGTTGAAGACCTGGTCGTCGAACGCGGGTCCGCCCTGGCCGGGCGAACGGAGCTCCGAACCCGAGACGGGCAGGCGCGGAACTGCGAGGTTACTCACGGTCAGCTCCTCGGCTTCCTCACATGGGGCGGCTGATTGACCGGCTCGACACTATCTGTGACACGCGCGAGTTCCGGTCCTTCCGGCTCGATGTTCGCGCTGGGCGTGAGGACCGGCCAGTCCAACCGCCCCTCGGCGACACCCCGCGACACCCTGCGACACCCTGCGGCACCCGGCCACGTTCGGCGACGCGGTGACCTCTGGTCGCGTCGGTGCCGGCCACGCCCGACCGTACGGGCCGCTCAACGACGATGGCCCCCGGGATGTGTCCCGGGGGCCATCGGTGACGCAGCGGCCGTTCGGGCGCCCGCGGGGCGCCCCTGCCGTGCGGGGCGGAACTCAGATGTCGCGGTCGCGAACCTTGCCCTTGGACGCGGCCGGTTCGGCGGAGGTGGACTCGGCGGGAGTGGCCGCCTCGGCCGACGGGGCGCTCTCGTCGCCCTCGACCGCCTCCACCGCGGGTGCGTCACCCTCGGCCTCGTCGCTCTCGGCCTCGTCACCCTCGGCCGAGGCGCGGCTGGGCAGCGCGAGCTCCACCCGGCTGCCCTCGCCGTCCACCACCGCGACACTCTCCAGCAGCAGGAACAGGGCCTTGGTCCGCAGCACGTCGGCCATCAGGGCCTGCAGACCCTCGCCCTGGGCGAGCTGCTGGGCGAACACGTCGGGCTGCACACCGGAACGCTGGGCGCGCATGATGACCTGCTCCATCAGCTCGCCCTGATCGATGCCGATCGACTCGGCGTCGATGACGGCGTCGAGGATGAACTGCGAGCGGATCGCCTTGCCGGCGTTCTCCCGCACCTCGGCGTCGAACTCCTCGGCGGACTTCTCCAGAGTGGCCAGGTAGCCGGCCCGGTCGGTGCCCAGGTGCTCGAGCTCGTGGGTCAACCGGTGCTCACGCGCCTCGAGCTCGCTGGCCAGCAGCGAGTCGGGGACAGGCACGTCGACCCGCTCCAGCAGCGCCTCGAGCAGCTTCTCCCGGGCCTGCCCGACCTGCTCGGCGCGGCGGGTCTGCTCGAGGCGACGGGCCACGTCCGCCCGCAGCTCCTCGAGCGTGTCGAACTCGCTGGCGATGGTGGCGAACTCGTCGTCGAGCGCCGGCAGGTCCTTCTCCTTGACCCCGCGCACCGTCGCGGTGACCTCCGCCGACTGGCCGACCTGGTCACCGCCGAGCAGCTCGGTGGTGAAGGTACGGGACTCGCCGTCGGCGGCACCGATGATCGCCTCGTCGATGCCGGCGACCAGGTTCCCGCTGCCGACCTCGTAGGAGAGGCCGGTCGCCTCGGCGCCCTCGACCGGCTCGCCATCCACCTGCGCGGACAGGTCCAGGGAGACGAAGTCGCCGTCCTGCACCGGACGCTCGACCGGGGTGAGCTGGGCGAACCTGTCTCGCAGGCCGACGAGCTGCTCCTCGATCTGCTCGTCGGTGACCTCAGCCGCGTCCACCGTGATGGACAGGTCGGAGAACTCCGGCAGCGTCAGTTCGGGTCGCACGTCGACCTCGGCGGTGAACACCAGCTGGCCGCCGTCGGCGAACTCGGTGATGTCGACCTCGGGCCGCGACAGCACGTCGACCTCCTCGGCCTGGACGGCCTCGGAGTACAGCTGCGGCAGTGCCTCCTGGACGGCTTCGTCGAGGATCACGCCGCGGCCGAGCCGCTGGTCGAGAATCCGCGGCGGCACCTTGCCCGGCCGGAAGCCCGAGACCCGCACCTGGCGGGCGAGTTTGCGGTAGGTGGCGTCGAGCGAGGGCTTGAGCTCGTCGAAGGGCACCTCGACGGTGAGCTTGACCCGGGTCGGGCTGAGGGTCTCCTTGGTGGCCTTCACGGCGCGGCTGTCTCCTGGTACGACGTCGGACGGGATGACACGCCGAGGCTATCGGGCTGTCGGTCGGGGCGGGGAGACTCGAACTCCCGATCTCCTGCACCCAAAGCAGGCGCGCTAGCCACTACGCTACGCCCCGTGGCGTCGCCTCCCCATAGTACGGGGTAAGCTGGCCTCGATCACCTCGCGGGTGTAGCTCAATGGCAGAGCCCCAGCCTTCCAAGCTGGCCATGCCGGTTCGATCCCGGTCACCCGCTCCACCGCCGCCGTCACGGCACGGCCGTCGCACCTCGGCGTTTCGCCATCGCACCGGTCACCACCGGCCGTATCGCGCGGCCTGGTCCGCCTCGATCCGCCTCGTCCAGCCGGGCCGTCCCTCCCCCGTCGGCGATGTCCGACGTCCGATGCCCGACGGGCGTGTCGCGGGCGAGAGACGCGGCAGCCTCGCACTTCGCGGACCACACAAGGACATCGCAGGCCCGGGGCATGACGCCGTGCGGCGACCACCGGAGGCACTCTCACGCGGCGGACCTCCACATCGGACGCGCCGCACGCCACGTCGTTACAGAAGGAAACCATTCGGTGCCCTAGGGTGCCCACTGGACGGAGCCGTGACGATCCAGCCAGGCCCCGGACCGGGACGCGCGGCCCGCGGGCAGGGAAGGACGGCGATGGCAGCGAACGATCACGACGCCGGCCGACCAGGGCGGGGCACGGCGGCGGCGCGGCCCGGCTGACCCCGCCGCCGGGATGACTGTTCGGCATATCCACCGCCCGCGCGTGTCGCATCCCGCGACGTCATGGCCACGCTGCGCCGCGCTACGCGGCCTCAACATCAGTGTCCTGCCTCACATCAGCCCGACAGCTTCAGCGTCGCCGCACACCACATCCCGGCGACCGTCGCCAGGAAAGGTTCCACATGCCATCACAACGTCGTGGCTGGCTACCGGTGGCCATCGGGATCGGGATCGGGGTGAACACCGCCCGACTCCATGCCCGGGTCCAGGCGCTCGACACCATCGAGACCCTCAAGACCGCCGCGTCCGACCACGTCGACGGGATCGACGCGGACCCGTCGCCCTACCTGCTGCTGACCGGCGCCGACGTGCGACTCACCGACGCGCAGCGCCTGGCCGCGCAGGCGTACGCCACACGTCGCGGCCTGGACGTCCTCGACCTCGTGCCCGCCACGCTGTCGCCCCACCAGCTGCTCGACCTCGCGCGGATGGTCGATCCGGCGAGCTTCCCGTCCCGGCGCATCGCCCGGGGACGCAGCGCCGGGGCCGCCGTGCTGGTCCGCCGGGACGTCCTGGTCCGCTCCGGCCTTCTCGCCGCCGCTGACCCGACCCACACCACCGATCCGACCCACACCACCGATCCGACCCACACCAGCGACCCGGCCCACGCCACCGGGACGACCCCGGCCGACAGGACCGCCCAGGCCGTCGGGACCGCGGACATCGGTGGGCTGACGGCGGCGGAACTGGTGGCGTTGCTGCAGCTGGGCAAGCGGCATGCGCCGATCACCACCGACCTCGCCGTCCTGCCGGGACTCAGCGTCGCCGACGACCGCGGCGCGCACCGGTGGACGGTCCAGCGGACCGCCTACGCCTGGGAGCCCGCGCAGCTGGTGCTGCCGGCGCTGCGGGACGCGGCGATCCTGCTGACGGCCGGCGGGTGTCCCCCGGCGGCGCTCGCCGCGCTCACCGCCTCCTGGCTGCAACCCGCCGTGGTCGGCGGCCGGCGGGTGCGGGTGACCGGGGCGGATCTCGTCCGCAGTCCCCTACGGCGCCGCCGGGACGGCGTGGGCCAGCTCCGGGCGGCGGCCACCCGCGTCTGGCCCGGACGCGCCGACGAGACGCCCGCCCGGCCGTCCGCGTCCGCCGCGTCCGCGCGGGCCGGGCAGACGGGGCAGGCAGGGCCGGGCGAGCAGGGCCGTGGGCTGCGGCGGGAACTGCTCGAGGTGTCGGTGCGACCGGATCCCGCCCAGGTCGCGCGTAGTCGGGTCGTCTACCAGGCGGATCTCGCCGCTGGTCTCGATCGTTTCCTCGAGCCCGCGCAGGCGCACTGCCCCTGGTGCGGCGCCGGCGATCTTGTCGCGCACCTGCGGGGCCGCGACGTCACCCAGGGCAAGCCGGGGACGTTTCGCTACGACCGGTGCACCGCGTGCGGACACATCTTCCAGAATCCGCGGCTGTCCCTGGACGGGCTGGACTTCTACTACCGCGACTTCTACGACGGCCTCGGCGCGTCGGCCCTGGAGGAGCTGTTCGGGTTCGACGACCGGGTGTACCTGGAACGGGCCCGCCAGGCCATCCCGACGCCCCGACGCTGGTTGGACGTCGGTGGCGGCCACGGGCACTTCTGCAACTCGGCCCGGTCCATCTGGCCGTCCACCCAGTTCGACCTGCTCGACATGGGCGGCGGCGTCGAGCAGGCGCGGCGACGGGGCTGGGCCGACGAGGTCTACCGCGGTCGGTTCCCCGAGCTCGCCGACGGACTCAAGGGTCAGTACGACATCCTGAGCATGTTCCACTACCTGGAGCACACCCGTGAGCCGCAGGCCGAGCTGGACGCGGCGGCGCGGGTCCTGTCGCCCGGCGCCCATCTGCTGATCGAGGTGCCCAATCCGCACAGCCCCGCGGCCCGCTGGTACGGCTCGATGTGGCCCGGCTGGCTGATCCCCCAGCACCAGCACCTGATACCCGCGGCGAACCTCGTCGTGGCGCTGGAGGAGCGTGGCTTCGAGACCTCGGGGCCGATCTTCGGTGAGGTGCACCAGCCGGGTGATCCGCTGTCGGTGCCGTTCGGGTTCCTGCAGACGCGGGCACCCTCGCCGTCGAACCCGTGGGGCAGCGCCGAGGCGTCGACCGCGCCGCGGCTGCGTCGGGCGGCGCTCGCGACGGCGCTCGCGCCCGCCTTCGCCGCGGGTCTCGTGCTCGACGGTGTCACCCGTCCGTACCTGACCGGTGGGTCCAGGTCCAACGCCTACCGCGTGCTGGCTCGCCGCCGCTAGAGCGCCCATCGACCCCTGGCCGTGCCGGCCATGGACGCCGCCTAGTTACGCAGAGTAATCTCAGCGTGACGAGAGGGGCTCGTGGGATGGGAATGCCTGCTCGGAGACCGGTCGCGACCGGCCGCGTGGAAGCGCGGGACGCGCGGACGGGGCGAGTCGGGCGGGTGGGGCGGGCTCTGGTGGGGCGGGCTCTGGTGGGGGTGGTCGCGGTGATGGGGGTGGTGACGGCGTGCTCGGGGTCGAGCGTCGAGCATCGGTCGACGGCGACACCGAGCCCGCGGGCCGGGACGTCCCAGCCGCAGGCCCGGCCCGGCGCCTCGGCGGCTGGCAGCGACACCGCGGCGCGTCTGGTCGCGCACGCCACCGGTCCGAGCATCACCTGGTACACGGCGCCCGAGCGGGATGCCGTCGGCGGGCAGCTCACGAATCCGAACCAGGAGGGTGCCCCGCTGGTGTTCGCTGTCCGGCAGCGGCGCGACGACGGATGGCTGCGGGTGATGCTGCCGGTGCGGCCGAACGGGTCCCAGGGATGGGTGCGGATCGGTGACGTGCGGGTGACGACGACGCCCTACGCGCTGGTGGTCGATCGCACGGCGCACCGGCTGACCGTCACCCGCGAGGGCCAGGTGGTCGTCCGGCTTCCGGTCGGCATCGGCACCGGGAGCACGCCGACCCCGTCCGGCGCGTTCTACCTGACCGAACTGCTGCGACCGGGGGACCCGAACGGGCCATGGGGTCCCTACGCCTTCGGGCTCTCCGGCTTCTCGGACGTGATCACCACCTTCAACGGCGGCGGCGGCATCATCGGACTGCACGGCACGAACCACCCCGAGCTGGTCGGCACCGATGTGAGCATGGGATGTATCCGACTGCGCAACAGCGACATCGAGGCGCTCGCCCGCCTGATCCCGGTCGGCACGCCGATCTCCATTCACGGCTGACGGCGCGATCGTCTGCCGGCGAGGCGGCGATCGGTGGTTGACGGGGCGGCGTTACTGGCGCACGCGGGGCGACGTCCCTAGGCTTTTGTCATGACGGGATTTCATCTCGCCCAGGTGAACATCGCCCGCGTGCGCGAACCGCTCGCGCCGCTGTCCGTCGGTGCGCTGGCGGCTGGTCTGTCGGTACCGGCCGAGCCCGTCAGCGGTCAGCCCGGCTACCTCTGGTCGCTGGGAGCGGGGACGGAGACGGGAGCGGCGCAGGCCGCCCCGCACACGTTCCGGCTGGGTTCCGCGGAGCAGCTCGCGGCCATCGTCAACCTCGCGGTGTGGGAGTCGGTCGACGCGCTGTGCGCCGCCGTCCTGCGCAACGGCGAGGGCGCCTTTCTGCGGCGGCGCCGCGACTGGTTCCAGCCGACCCACCGGTCGACCAACGCCCTGTGGTGGGTGCCCGCAGGGCACCGGCCGGACCCGGCGGAGGCCGAGGACCGGGTGCGCCATCTGCGCGCGCACGGCCCGACCCCGACCGCCTTCACCCTGCGGCTGACCTTCCCGCCGCCGACGGCGAGCCAGACGGGGTCCGCGGCGGCGGGCCAGGCGGGCTAGGCGGGGTCCGCGGCGGCGAACTGGTCGGGGTCCGCCTCGTCGATCCAGCCGGAGAGGATCTCGCCGAACACCGTGGGGTCCTCGCCCCGGTTCCAGAACGCCGTCGCCGCCTGCACCACGACCGCGCCCGCCCGCTGGTAGTCGACGACGTCGTGCCCGTTGGTGATCCCGCCGGCGCCGACGAGCGCCACCGTGTCGGGCAGGAGCCGGCGCAGCTGACGCACCTGACCCAGGCCGATGGGTTTGAGCGCCGGGCCGCTGAGTCCGGCGAGTTCGACGTCGAGGACGGGACGTCCCGCCGCGTCGACCACGAGCGCGTTCGGGAAGGTGTTCACCGCGGTGACGAAGGCGGGCCCGCCGGGGCCGGCCCCGGACGTGGCGGCCCGGCCGAGCACGTCGGCGAGTTCGGCCAGGGCGGCGGGATCGGAGAACGGCGAGATCTTCACCCCGTACGGCACCCTGCGGCCCCCACCCGCGGTGGCCAGCGCGTCCAGGGCGGCGCCGACCTGGGCGCAGACCGCCGCGGTCTGGCGTGGGTCGAAGCAGGCGATGCGCTTCTGCGCCCCGCCGTCCCAGACGTTGGGGCAGGCGAGGTTCACCTCGATCAGGTCGACTCCGGCCGCGCCGACGACCTCGGCCATGTGCCGGTACTCGGCGACGTCGAAGCCGGCGATGCTGACGATCAGCGGCTTGCCGGCCTCGTGGGCGATCTCGACCATCCGCGGCAGCTGCTCGGCGTACTCGTCGAGTCCGCGGTTGGGCAGACCGAGGGCGTTGACGGAGAAGGTCCCGCCCGGCCAGTAGACGGTGCCGGTGTTACCGGCCCGCGGTGCTACTGTGATCGATCCGACCACGATGGCGGCCACCGCGCTGCGGGCGAACGCTTCCACGTCCCGCGGCGACTTGCAGGTTCCCGCCGCGTTCAGCACCGGATGTTCGAGTTCGATCCCGGCCAGACCGGTCATCGCTGACACCGCCGATCGGAGTTTCGTGGCCGCGGTTCGAGGATGCGCACGCCGGTTCAGGCCTGTGCCGGACGCGGACGGCGCAGGCGGCGCCGGGCCGCATGCCGGTCGATCGCCTTCTGGTAGGCCGTCAGGCGCACCGCCGCGATGCGCCGCGGTTCCAGTTCGGCGGTGCCGGCCCGGCCCCGCGCGCCGACGGTGACGGCGAGCTCGGGGTCGCGCAGGAACGGCTCGAGCGCGTCCGCGAGTGCCCGCGGGTCCTCCGGCGGCACGACCGTGCCGCCCTCCCACCTCGCCACCCAGGTCGCGACACCCGTCGTGGCGGTCGCGACGACGGGACGTCCCGAGGCCATGCCTTCCAGGCCGGCGATGGAGAAGCTCTCGAACCGGCTCGGGACGACCACGACCCGCGCCTCCTCGTACGCCTTGACGAGTTCGGGTCGGCTCAGATGCCCCGCGAACCGGCATGCCACGCCCAGCTCGGTGGCCCGCCGCTGGAGCCACTCACCCGTCGGCACACCGTCGATGACGCCCGAGGACTGGCCGGCGAGCACCACCGTGGCCGCCACCCCCCGCTCCTTGAGCAGCGCGGCCGCCGACAGCAGCACGTCGAGACCCTTGCGCCATTCCAGCCGGCCGACGACGAACAGCACCGGGTCGGTCTGCCGGGGCGGGACCACCCCGGTGTACGGGGTGCGATCGAACGGGTAGGGGATGACGTCGGCGTCCTGCTTCTGCTTCAGCCAGCCGAAGTCGCGCAACGTCGTGACGATCAGCTCGGACGGTGCGGTCCGCACGTCGGCGCGGACGGCGGAGAACCGGTCGATCCGGTCCGCCAGGGCACCGCGGCCGTGCAACTTACCCTGCCGCAGCCGGACGTCCATCATCGTCGGGGTGTGCAGGTGGATCACCAGCGGAACGTCCCGGCGCAGCGCGGTGCGCAGGCCACGGGTCTCGCCGTCCTGGGTCTCGATGACGTCCGGGTGCAGGTTCAGCCGGCGCAGCCAGAACGCGTAGGACACGGCGAGGATGAACCGCAGGGCGAGTGAGTCCCGCGGATGGTCCGCGCCCTGCATCGAACGACCGACCTTGCCGAGATAGCGGCTGACCGGTAGACGCAGAAGCGGTCGCCGATGGACGAGCACCCCGTCGTGGTCCTCGTCCGTGCGCCGGCGCCCCTGCGCGGCCACGATGTGCACCCGATGACCGAGTGCGACCAGGGCGTGCGCGATGTCGTGCGTGTAGACACCCGCCCCGTCCCAGATGATCGGGGGATACTGCTCGCACAAAAAGACGATCTCCATACCCATCCCCCACGGCGGCGAACTCCGGACGGCTCACCCTAGCGCCAGCCCGTCGCCGGCTGTCACCGGGTTTGCCGCACCGCGTCCCGCCCGGGCACCGGTTTCACCGCATGCCCCTACCACCCGGGGATTGGGCCTTGACCTGTGAATTCACTGTCAGAAAAGTGGCATGTCCACCGTGGCGGCAGCCGTTGGGACGCCGGTGTCGGCTCCTGTCCGGGCACATCCGGATGACACTGTCCGCGCCGGACTACCCCCGGCGTCGCATTCCTGTGGTACCGCTTGGGCGCTATCCCGGCGCCACATCGACGCGACCAGGTAGTAGCGCGTATCCCGGGTGTCCGGGCCGAACACCGCGGCGACGCCGACCAGCAGCGCGAATCCGACCAGCAGCGCGCACTCAGCCATGGCGCACCGCCGCCCGCACGCCGCCCGTCGATCCCGGTGACACGAGCACCGAGCCGGGACGGCCGACACCGGCGGCTCCGCGAAGCAGCGCGCCACTCCCGACGATAGCGCTATTCTTATATCTCATGTCCAACGATAGCAGTATCGACCGGGTGGTGACAGAGCTTCATCGGCTCGTCGATGCCGGCACCGTCGGACAACGACTGCCCAGCACGCGCGCGCTCCAGGCCGGGCTGGGGGTCGGCCCGGTGACGGTCCAACGGGCGCTCGGCCGGCTGGTCGCCGAGGGGCGCCTGGTCACCCGGCCGGGCTCCGGCACGTTCATCGCGTCCCGGCACACCACCCGGACCGGCGACACCGACTGGCAGCAGGTCGCGCTCGGACCAAGCCCGGTGCATCCCTCCGGCCTCGACCAGGTGGTCCATCTCGCCAACGCGCCCGGTCTCCAGCTCGGCGCCGGCTATCTGGACGCGGGCCTGCGCGCCGATGCCCGGCTGGCCACCGCCCTGGGTCGCGCCGCCCGCCGGCCGGACGCCTGGGCCAGCCCGCCCGCGGCCGGACTCCCCGAGCTGCGCAGCTGGTTCGGCCGCCAGCTGGGCGCCGACCCCGAGCACGTCCTGATCACCTCGGGCAGTCAGAGCGCGCTGTCAGCGACGATGCGGGCGATCCTGCCCGCCCGCCACCCGGTGCTGTTCGCGACGCCGACCTATCCCGGTGCGCTCGCGGTGGCCCGCAGCGCCGGCCTCACCCCGATCTCGGTGCCCTGCGACCGCGACGGCCTCCGCCCGGACCTGTTGCGCGATGCCTTCGCCCGCACGTCCGCCCGGCTGCTGGTCATCCAACCCACCTACGCGAACCCGGGCGGCAGCGTGCTGGCCGCGCACCGGCGCGGCGAGATCCTCGACATCTGCCGGGTCGCCGGCGCCTTCGTCATCGAGGACGACTACGCCCGCTGGCTGGGCTTCGCCGGCGAGCAGACGCCGCCGCCGCTGTTCGTCGACGACGACCGCGGCCAGGTCATCACCATCGTCTCCCTGACCAAGATCCTCGCACCGAGCCTGCGGGTGAGCGCTGTGATCGCCCGCGGCCCGGTGATGAACCGGATCGGTGCGATGCGCATCGTCGACGACTTCTTCGTCTCCCGTCCCCTCCAGCACACCGTGATCGAACTGGTCAGCGGCCCCGGCTGGGCCGCGCAGCTGCGGGCCGTGGGCACCGCCCTGCGTGAGCGGGCGTCGGCCCTGGTCGCGGCGGTCGCCCACGAACTGCCCGACTGCGCGGCCACCCCACCGCTCGGCGGCATCAGCATGTTCGTCGGCCTGCCCCGCGGTGTGGACGAGGGCGCGACCGTGGCCGCGGCGGCCCGGCTCGGCGTCGTGGTCGGCCCCGGCCGGTACTTCACCATCGGCGAGCAGGAGACCGCCCACCTGCGGCTGTCCTATGCCGGCATCCGGGCGCAGGACATCCCGACCGCCGTGGCGCTGCTCGCCCGTGCCCTGCACGACAGGTCATGAGCCCTCGGCGGCCCGCGCGGGCCGCGCCGAGCCGACCAGATCACGCCACAGCACCGGCAGCGACAGCGTCACGACCACGACCAGCAGACCCGCCAGCACGAACGGCAGCCGGTGGTCGACGGCGAAGATCGCACCCGAGACCAGCGCCGCCAGCACGGTCGTCGCCGTGCGCACCGTCGCGAACAGGCCCTGGGCCCGACCGGTGGCTCCGCTGGCCGCCCCCTCCTGGGCCAGCAGCGACTGCTCGGCCGGATTGATCACGGCGAGGACGACGGCCTCCAGACAGCCGACGACGAGGATGATCGACAGCGAGTGCAGCATCGGGTAGCTGACCAGCGCGACCGAGCGCAGCAGGGCCGCGACCACGATCAGCGCCCGCCGGTCCAGCCGGTCGGCCAGCTGCCCCGCCGGCCAGGCGAACAGCAGGTACGGCAGTCCGAACAGGGTGAACGTCAATCCCGTGAGCTCCACCGACACACCCTCGCGCCGCATCAGCAGGCTCCAGCAGGTCTCGTAGACCCCCGCCGCGAACCCGCCGCTCGCCCCGCACAGCAGCAGCCCGACCACCCCGGGCGTCAGCAGCCGCGTCACCCCCGGCCGCTCAGGTCCCGGACGTCCCGGGCGCCCCATACGTCCCGGCCCTGCCGTCGGCGTGATCATGACCTCGGCGGTCAGGCCCTCGGTCGACGCCCGCACCGGCCCGGTTCGATCACCTGTCGTGCTCGCCAACGCCGCCGTTCCCCCGACCCCACGCGAACCGCCGGCGGACGGCAGCATCCACAGCACCGGTATCGACGCCAGCACCGCCGCCGCACCCCCGGCGAGAAACAGCTCCCGCATGTGCTCGATCCCGGCGAATCCCCCCAGGACCGGACCAAGGGTCACACCCAGCAGCTGGCCGGTGTACACGGCGCTGAACGCCCGCCCCCGGGCCGACGGCGCGACCGTCACCGCGACCGCGGTCAGCGTGGCGACCTCGAACGCACCGGCCCCGGCGCCCTGCAGCACCCGCAGCGCCGAGGACGCGAGCACCCCCTCGGTCACGAACAGCCCCGCGCAGCCGGCCGCGTAGGTGGCCAGTCCCGCCAGCAGCACCGGCCGGTGGCCGTGGAGTCCGGCCAGCCAGCCAGCCACATACTGCGACAGCAGCGCCCCCAGAAAGAACGCCGACATCACGACGCCGACACCGGCGACGGAGACATCGTGATCGGCCAGATACAACGGCAGAATCGGAGCGATGGCGAAACCGCCGAGCCACTGCAACAGGGTCGATCCCGCCAGCACCCCGAGCAGTCGCCGCGAGGCGCCAGCCCCGCTCTCCCCCGGCCGCGCCGACCCGCCCCTGCGCACCGTTTCACCCGATTCGCCGTGTTGATCCGGTTCCGCGGTGCCCACCCCGTCCGCGCCCTGGTCCTATCGTGCCCACAGATGCCTGGCAATCGGGATGTTCCGGGTGCGGCCATGGTGTCGGCCGGCCGGCGCGGATCACACCGACCTGCACCGGGAAAGGACCGCCGGCCATGTGCTCTTCGAGCACAACCGCCCCGCTCTGACCCGCGGCCCGATCACCTACCAGCTGTGTGGGCTCGCCCACTGGTGCGAGGAGATCGGCGATCTCCTCGCCGGGCCTGCCCGCACCTCGGACGTCCGCGCCGCCTCGCCCGAGGCAGACGCGGGTGTCAGCGGCGGGTGAGGCGTCCGGCGGGCGGTTGAGGCTGGTGGGCGCCACCGCTGCCCGCCGAACCCGAACCCGCGCCACCGGTGGGCACCGGTGCGGGGGCGATCCGGGTGACCTTGGGTTCGATACGCCGCAGCATGAGGGTGGTCAGGGCGAGGGCCACCACGCCGATCATGATGCCGAGCACGATGTCGGCGGTCCAGGTCGCGGTGGTGTGCTTCCACAGCTCGTCGGGTGGGTCGCTGCGCAGGGCGGGATTGCCCAGCTTGGCGACGGCGTTGAGGTCGTCGGTGCTGGCCAGGGCCGCGAAACCCCAACGGGCGGGGGCGAGGAAGCTGAGCTGTTCGAAGACGAGCCGGTTGCTCATCGACGTCAGACCACCGGAGAAGACCAGCTGACCCATGGTGACCAGGACCAGGATCGGCATCGCCTTGTCGGCGTTGTCGATCAGACTGGACACGAACAGGCCGATCATCATCGAGGCCAGCGCCGCGACGATGACCGCGACCAGGCATTCCAGCAGCGGCGAGCCGAGGGCGACGGCCTCCGGTGGGGTTCGACCGGTGACCGCGATCAGGGTGAACACGACACACTGCGCGGTGGTGATCGCCGTCAACAGAATGATCTTTGAGCCGAGGTAGGCGGTCCGGGACAGACCGATCGTGCGTTCCCGCCGGTAGATCGGTCTTTCCTTGACGATTTCCCGGACGGCGTTCGCCATCCCCATGAAGCAGGCGCACAGCACCAGGACGACGAGTACCTTCGTCGCGTCGGTGTTGGGTGCCTGGGGCAGCGGGCCCAGCCCGTCCGGTGCCTTGAGCACCCGTGGAACGATGCCGAGGATGAACGGATAAGCGATGATCAGTCGCAGATAGGAGCGGTCGGCGAGCACGACCCGCCAGTATCGCCGGGTCAGGGTGTACAGCTGTGAGAACACCGGCTGTTGGCGGATGCTCGGCAGTTCCGGTGGGGCCCGGCGCACGGCGGGCGCCACCACCGCCGAGGGCACGAAGAACTCCGAGTCACGGAACCGGCGGGCCATCTCGGCACCGGGGGTGGCCTCGAGCTCGCGGAAGACCGCGGCGAACTCACGGAAGTCCTTCTTGCCGAAGAACCGCAGCGCCCCGTCGGCCGGGCCGAAATAGGCGACGTGACCGCCGGGTGCCAGGACCAGAATGAAGTCACACAGGTCCAGGAAAAGCACGCTGTGGGTGACGACGATGACGGTGCGGCCGGTCTCGTCGGCCGAGCCCTCACCGCCGCCCTTGGCCAGCCCCCGCAGGGTCTCCATGACCGACTGGTCGTTGGCCGGGTCGAGCCCGGAGGTGGGCTCGTCCAGGAACAGCAGGGACGGGCGGGTGAGCAGCTCCAACGCGACGCTGGTGCGCTTCTTCTGACCGCCCGAGAGCCGGCTGACCTGGGTGTCGGCGTGGGCGGTCAGGCCGAGCTGACCGATCACCTCCTCGACCCGGTCGCGCCGTTCCTGCGCGGTGGTGTCCTTGGGGAAGCGCAGCTCCGAGCCGTAGAGCAGCGCCTCGCGCACGGTGAGCTGGTCGTGCAGGGGGTCTGCCTGCGGGACGTAGCCGATGCGGCGACGCAGCTCGTCGTACTCGGCGTAGAGGTCACGTCCGGCGTAGCGGACGGCACCGCGGTCGGCGGGGCGGAAGCCGGTGAGGGCGTTGAGCAGGGTCGACTTGCCCGCCCCGCTCGGCCCGACGACCCCGAGCAGCGAACGGCCGGGCAGCCGGAAGGTCAGGTCGTGCATGAGCTGCTTGGAGCCGGCGAACACCGACAGGTCCTGCACCTCGAAGGCGACGTCACCGGAGTCGACGTACTCGACGAGGGTGTCGCCCTCGAGCTGGAACAGGTGGTGGCCGACCGCGAGCACGTCGCGTTGCAGCACCGGTGCGCGGCCGACCCGCAGACCGTTGACGAACGTCCCGTTCGCCGAGTCGAGGTCGACGACCTCCACACCGCCGAGCGAGATCCGCAGTTCGGCGTGGTGGCGCGACGACAGCAGGTCAGCGACCATGATCTCGTTGTCGCGGGAGCGCCCCATCCGCATCCGGCCTGGCTTGAGGGGATGCACCCGCCGACGGGCGTGCACGACCGCGCTCTGAGTGGTCGCCGGGTCGACCGGCCAGCTCCCGGACGGCGGACCCGGCTGCGCACCCGGGCCCACGCCGGACGGCGAACCGGCGCCAGCACCCGCGGACCCGCCCGTCCCCGCCGCACCGGGCGGGGCGCTGACCGCCGTGACCGGCGTCGGCGGCACCTGGGGCGCCAGCGACCCCACGGCCGCCTCACCCGTGCCGCCCGGTGTGCCCGCGCCGCCCGTGGCGCTCATCCCGCGGGTCGGCGCCGTCGGGGGGATGTTCGAACGCACCGGTGTCAGGACGACCTCGGGGCCGTCGGCCGCGCCCAGGCGCAGCCGCACCTCACCCGGGATCTCCACGTCGCCGATGCGGCGCCCGTCGCGCCACAGGCCGTTGGCGCTCACATCCTCGACCCGCCAACCGACCGGCGAGGGATGGAGCACGAAGTGCCGGCGTGACACTCGCCCATCATTGATCGTGATGTCGGCCGCGCGGGCCCGGCCGACAACGACAGAAGCGTCGCCGGCGAGAGTCACCTCCCCGGCCGGGGTGTTGACTCTGAGCGGGGTCGTCCCAGCCACGAACTTGTCTCCCTCGATCGCCAGACGCACCATAGTGTGCCTGGCCGAGGGCCCGGTTCCCGGCCCCTTGCAGGACATGTCCGAAAGTCGACCGACTCCGGACAGTCGCGGTCCACTCAGAGCCTGCGGTAGCGAGCCTCGAAGAAAGAGTAGACGCCGAACAGGACGAGTCCCAGTGCGCACAGGGTCAGCAGCACCTGCCCGTAGGCCTGGTCACCGAGCGTCTTGAGGGTCCCGTCGAGCCCCTTGGCCTCCTTCGGGTCGAACTCGATCGCGGCCCGGGTGACGAACACTCCGGCCAGCCCGATGACCACGCCACGCACCACGTAGCCGACCATGCCGGCGGGCTTGGCGATCCGGTGCGCGATCCGACCCATCTCGCCGGTCCTGAGCTTCTCCTCGAACGTGCGCCCGACACCTCGGATGATCATGCCGATGCCGACGACGACGACGATGACACCGACCGCGCCGACCAGGAACCGTCCGGCGTCGTTGCGCATGAGCCGCGCCGTCCACGGCGCCGGGTCGCCGGACCCGCCGCCCCCGGAGAGCAGGAAGTGGATGGTACTGCCGGCGATGACCAGGTAGATGACGCCGCGGGCCACGCTGACCAGCCGTTTGGCGGTCCGCTTCTTCGCGTCGCGTTCGCCCTGCTCACCGACGGCGCCGTCCAGCAGCCGCCAGATCGCGTAGCCGAGGAAACCCAGGACCAGGATGACCAGCACCACCGAGCCGAACGGTTTGTCGCGGATCTCGCCGAGCGCGCCGGAGCGGTCGGTGCGGGCGCGGCTGAGCCCGAAGGCGACCTGGAGGGCGAGCACGCCGATGAGCAGGTAGACCAGCCCGCGTCCGGCGAGTCCGACCCGCGCGGCGAGGTCGAGCGTCCGTGAGTGTCGGGCATCGTTCGCCTTGCCCTTGACCTCGCCGGACACCCCGGCCGCCTGCACCGACACAGTGATCACTCCCTCGCGGTCCACTGGATCGGATGATCCGGTGGACCGATGCCCGCGCCCGTGCTGGTGAAACCGGGACGGATCAGCGGGTCGTCGCGGGGTGGATCAGATAGCGGGCGAGCACCACGTCGTCGAGTTGGCGCACCTCGGCGAGCCGCATCCGGGCGCGGGCGTCACGCGGGAACCGCCCTGGCCCCACGAAGGCGGGGGCGTCCGCCTCGCCGACGAACAACGGGGCGACCACGAGGTGGAGCTCGTCGACCAGCCCGGCGGTGAGGAACGCGGTGTGCACCGAGGTGCCCCCCTCGACCAGCAGCCGCCGCACCCCCCGCCGCGCAAGATCATCCAGCACTGTCGCGACGTCGATCAGCCCGGCGCGCCCCGCCAGGGCCGGCAGTTCCACCATCACCGTGCGCGACCCGCCTCGCCGCCCCGGCCGGTCGCCGGCAGGACGGTCGCCGGCAGGACGGTCGCCGGCAGGACGGTCGCCGCAGGTGTACACGAGGACGTCCACCGGATCGGTATCGAACAGCCTGGCAGCGGGGTCGAGCGTGCCGGATCCGCACAGCACCACCTTGCGTGGCGTGGGCTCCAGCCCCGCGGCGACCCGCGTCGCACGCCGGACCTCGGATCGCACCGCGAGCCGCGGATCGTCGCGCCGGACCGTACCCGCGCCCACCAGGATCGCGTCACAGCCGGCGCGCACCTCGTCGACACGGTCCAGGTCGGCGGGCCCGGACAGCATCAGCCGCTGGTCGGAACAGTCATCGATCCGGCCGTCCACGGACATCGCACAGCTGCAGATGACATATGGCCGTTCGGCGGACCGGTTGTCCATGCGGCGCAGCATCGCATGTGGGGCGGGACTACCGTCATCACCTGTGCGGATCGCTACATGGAACATCAACTCGGCGAAGGCCCGGCAGGCCCGGCTGATCGAGTGGCTGGATCGCGCCGAACCGGACGTGGTGTGTCTCCAGGAGACCAAACTGTCGGACGAGGCCTTCCTCGAACTGTTCGACGAGGATCTGTTCCGCCGCGGCTACCGCGCCGCCCACCATGGGGACGGCCGCTGGAACGGGGTCGCGATCCTGTCCCGCGGCACCCTCGACGACGTGGTGCGCGGCCTGCCGGGCGGACCGGGCTTCCCGGATCCCGAGCCGCGCGCGATCGCCGCGACCTGCGACGGGGTCCGGGTGTGGTCGCTGTACATCCCGAACGGACGCGCCGTCGACGACCCGCACTACGCCTACAAGCTGACCTGGCTCGCCGTGCTGCGCGACGTGGTCGCGGCCGAGGCCGCGCACGGCCCGCTGCTGGCGCTGGGTGACTTCAACATCGCCCCCACCGACGTGGATGTCTGGGACCTCGCCCAGTTCGAGGGCTCCACCCATGTCACCCCGGCGGAACGTGCCGCGCTCGCGGAGATCCTCGGCGTTCCCCTCGTGGACGTGCTGCGCGCCCGCTGGCCCGAGGACATCGTCTACACCTACTGGGACTACCGTCAGCTGGCCTTCCCGAAGAACAACGGCATGCGCATCGACCTCACCCTCGCGACCCCGGACGTGGCCGAGCGGGTCCGCGCTGTCTGGGTGGACCGGGCCGCCCGCAAGGGCACCGGCACCAGCGACCACGCGCCGGTCGTCGTCGACCTGGATCACGCCCCGGACGGGGACGTCGGCCCCATGGTGCCGCCGCCGTCGGCACGCACGTCGTCGGGTCGTGCCTCCTCCCGCGCATCGTCCGCCTCAGCCGCGGGCGCACCGCGCCAACCCTGACCACGGGCGCACCGCGCCACCTCTGACCACGGGCGCACCGACGCACGCGGGGGTGTCGGGGTGCGCGGGCGGAACGCACCCCGACCGGCTTCTCATGCGCCCGCGGTGTCCGTGGGCGCGTCCGGCGCGGCATCCGACCCGGTCGCGGCGCTGCCCACGGCCAACGCCGGCTCGCCGGGCTGCCGCGCCGCCGTCGCCGCGACGGCGATCCGCGTGGTCCTCGGTGCGACCGCCGCGCCCGCGAGCCGGACGGTCAGCACGCCACGCTCGTATCCGGCCGAGATCCGGGACGCGTCAACCCGCTCGGGCAGACGGAACTCGCGGCGGAAGCTGCCGGACCACCGCTCCCGGTGCACCCGACCATCCCGCTCCTGCTCATGGTGCCCCTCCCGCTGACCGCGCACGACCAGACGGCCACGGTCGATCTCCACGACGACGTCGCGCTCCACGTCGATACCCGGCAGCTCGAGGTTGATCAGCACATCGTCGCCATCGGCGATGACATCGGCGGACGGGACCGCCACCTCGGCGGGCACCGCTCGGCCGGCGGGCACCGGACGGCCGGCGGGCACCGGACGCCGGGTGCCCCACGCCCGCCGGACGATCTCCTCGAACTCCCGGTCCATCCGACCGAGCGCGGCAAACGGATCCCACAGGTAGGTGCTCACAGGACTCCCCTTCGTTGATCGACTCGCCGTTGACCAGCTCTTCGTCGGCCAGCTCTCCGCTGATCGCCTCACCATGACCACGCCTCCGCGTTCATCCCTCCCTCATTGTTTATGAGTCTAGACGACTCAATCTTACGTCGACAAGGGGGCTCAGAAGTCCTGGACTCATCCGTCGTGATCGTGATGCCCCGCAAGGCCGCGACCCGGCCATGACTCCCCATGAAACAGTCCAATACCCCCCAAAACCATCACAACTATCGTGCCGTCGCCACGGATTCCCCTCGGGCCCACGCCTCGCCGCCCCCACGCGCGAACCCGCCGACCACCAGCCGCCGACCACCAGCCGCCGACCAGCCGCTGCCGACCAGTCGCCGCTCGGCATCAGCGCGCCGGGCGCCATCGTTTGCCGTCGCGGCTCTCGGACGCGAGTGAGTGCCGCCGCACCGGGGCCCCCGAACGAGGGGCCGACCGGGGGCGAACAGCTCTTCCCACCGCTGCTGCGCTGGGATTGCGGGCCATCCCGGCCCGGACATGCCCGCACCGCGGCGCGCACCCGGAAGAGGGCCTCCAGTCCGCACCGTCCAAGCCGGCAGGCGCCGCCCCGACCCGACCCGGCCACTCCCTCCAACCCACGCCCTCCAATCCGGGCCCACCGACCGGCCGCACCGACCCGGCCCCGCCCCACCCCGCCGCGCCGCGCCGCGCCGCGCACCAGCCGACTCCACGGCCATCGCGAGCCGCGGCACCCTCGGGACGGCCAACGCGGATCCGCCGGGACGCCCGCCGCGACTCCGGAGGATCTCCTCCCGGCGCCGAGCGACCAGCGGGTCCGCCGGCCGCATTACCGACGTGTTGACCAATGTCGTGCCGTCGAATCGAGATTCATGTCGCTAAAGCGACAACAAACCGACCCTTCCGTCAGGGACAAGGAGGGCCTGGATAGCTATGTCATAGGACCGTGATATAAAGATCGACGCCAGCTGGAGAGGGGATCGTCAAGGTGGGTTGTTCGGGCCCGTGGAGCGGATCGTCCGGGTACGGCGCAGGTTTCCGTGGCGCGCTCGGCACGGTTTCGAAACCATGTCACCCCTGGCCCTCTCACAGCCGTCACCCAGGCAGCACACAGCCGCCGGACGGATGCGACGTCCCGAATGACGCTCCGGGCACGCCACCGGGACGACCCGCCGGGACGACCCCGTGCCGCCTGGATCAGTGGCGGCTGCCGACAGTGCCCGGCCGCACCGCTCGAAACACGCACCAGCTGATGAGATCGTCCGGCCGGCGAGGTTGAATCATTCGGTGCAGCCGGTTCACCCGGCGAGGTTGGATCAGTCGGCGAGGTTGGATCCGTCGATGAGGGCGGCGTGGTGGTGGGCATCCGCCGGGTCGGTGTGGGTGGGCCGCCGGTGGTGGCAGGAACCGGCGGGCAGTGCGCGGCAGGCTGGCGACGCGGATGTCGCGGGCGGCACAGGACGAGGGAGCGGCAGTGAACGAAGGTGATCGGCGCGCGGCCCTGGCGGTCGCTCAGCTCAGGAGCGCTTTCCTCCCGAGGTTGGACCTCGACATGCTCCCCGACTCGGTGGTCAGCCGGTTTCGCGAGGTCGCCGCTCGGCTACCCGACACACCCGCGCTGGTCTCGCCGGGTGTGTCGATGACGTTCGCCGAGGCCGACCGGCGCACCGATGACATCGCGGTCGCCATCCTCGGTCGACTCGACGCGAGCGAGGTCGGTCCGGTCGCCACCCTGCTCCCGCATGGCGTGGCCGGGCTGCTCGGCCTGCTCGCGGCGATGAAGACCGGGCGGGCCGTCGTCCCGCTCGACCCGATGGTCCCGCCGGAGCGGATGGCCCAGATCGTGCGTCAGGCCGGCTGCGCCGTCCTGCTCACCGACCTCGCCGACAGCACCGTCGAACGCTCGACGGTGGGCCTGCCCCCGCTCGACACCGGCTGGTCCGAGGCGCCGGCGGCCACCCGCGTCAACGCGGAACCGCTGCTCGACCTGCTCGGCGGGGCCGGTCCCCAGCTGATCCTGGACGTGGCCGCCGCGGCCAGCGACGGCTCGGAATGGATCACCGCGAACGGTTCGGACGCGGTCTGGTGGCCCGAACCCCGCCTCGACGAGCCGGCCTGCATCGTGTTCACCTCCGGCTCCACCGGGGCGCCCAAGGGCGTCGTCTGGACGCATGGGACCTTCCTGAGCGAGGCCTGCGCCGGTGCCACGCGGCTCGGGTTCGCCCCGGGCGACCGGGTGGCGCTGGTGCTGCCGTACTCGTTCGCGGCCGGCGTCACCGTGGTGGTGTTCGGGCTGCTCAACGGGGGCGGTCTGTACGCCTACGATCCGCGGTCGGCGGGTGTGCGCGGCCTGGCCGACTGGCTGGTCACCCAGCAGCTGAGCGCGTTGGCGACGACCCCGTCGCTGTTGCGGGCGCTGCTGGGCACCCTCGAGGTGGACGAGCCGCTGCCCGACCTGCGCATCGTGATCACCTGCGGGGAGGCCTCGTACGGGCGGGACATCGCCGCGCTGCGCACACATCTGCCCGCGACCTGCACCTATGTGAACTGGACGGGCGCCTCGGAGATCGCCTCGCTGGGCTTCCACGAGATCCCGGCCACGGCGGTGCTGCCGACCGGGACGATCCCCGGCGGGCGGCCCGCTCCCGGCAAGGAGGTCGTCCTGCGCCGTGAGGACGGCTCGCTCGCCCCGCTGGGCGAGGTCGGCGAGGTCGAGGTGACCTCGGCGTACCTGTCCGCCGGCTACTGGCAGAACCCGGCGTTGACCGCCGAGAAGTTCACCCCGCTGCCCGATGGGCGCGCCACCTGTCGCACCGGCGACCTCGGGCGGTGGGAGCCGGACGGCACGCTGGTGCTGCTGGGTCGACGTGACGCCGCCGTGAAGATCCGCGGCTATCTGGTCGAGCCGAGCGAGGTGGAGGCCGCGCTGCTGCGCTCCCCCGAGATCGCCGAGGCCGTCGTCACCGCGGTGAGCAGCCCCGACGGGCCGAACCGCCTGGTCGCCTATGTCGTGCCCGCGGTGCACGGCAACACGCTTTCCCCCGCCCGGGTCCGCCGGGCGCTGCGCGAACGTCTGCCGGTCTGGATGGTGCCGGCGACGATCGTGCCGATCGCCGAACTGCCCCGCAACGAACGTGGCAAGGTCGACCGCGGCGCCCTGCCCCCACCGCCCCAGCCGGCGGCGGTGTTCAAGCGTCCCCGGACGCAGTGGGAGATCGTCGTCGCCGACATCTGGACGCGGGTGCTCGACCTCGAGGAGGTCGGCATCGGCGACGACTTCATGGAGCTTGGCGGCGACTCGCTTGCCGCCAACGAGCTGCTCACACTCGTGCAGGAGCGGCTCGGGGTGTCCATGTCCTCGTCCACCCTGGTCGACTCGCCGACCCTCGGTGCCTTCGCCCACGCGCTGTCGCTGGCCCAGCAGTCCGGGCCACGTCACCCCACCGTCGTGCCGCTGCGGACCGTCGGCTCACGCCCCCCGCTGTTCTGCTTCGCCGGCGCCGGTGCCCTCGCGCTCGGCTTTCACTCGCTGGCCCGCCGGCTCGGCGAGGACCAGCCGGTCTACGCCTTCCAGGCGCACGGGCTGGAACGGCGCGGCTTCCCGGACTGGAGCGTCGTCAAGACCGCGCGACGCCATCTTGAGGTGATCCGGCTGCTGGCGCCGCGCGGCCCGTATCTGCTTGCCGGGCACTCGCTGGGCGGCCTGATCGCACTGGAGATCGCCCAGCAGCTCACCGCGGCCGGCGAGGAGGTCGGATTCCTGTCCATCATGGACACCTATCTCCCGTCCTCGCTGCGCATCGAGCCGGGCGACACACCCGACGGTCCGCTGCGCCTGGCCGCCGCCAGCAGCACCACCGGTACTCCCAGCGCCACCAGCGACGGGCCGACGAGTGCGGACGCGCGGGCGCATGCCAGCTCCTACCGCCGTCGGCTGGCCCGGTTCACCCAGCGACTGCTGCCCGAGCAGCGGACCAATCTCGCGAACATGTCCACGTTGAAGAAGATGGTGCAGATACCGCTGACCGGGATGGTGCAGTTCGGCGGAACGGAACAGTTTGATGTGTTCTTCAACCACGGCCGGCTGCTGGAACGTTTCTACCGCCCGGGCCCCTGGGCGGGCCGCACGCTCGTCTACCGCTCAGCCGAGAACCCGGACCCGGAAAATGCCTGGTCAACCTACCTGACCGGCAGCCACGAGACCTACTACGTCCCATGTGAGCATTTCTACCTGCTGCGCGAACCACATGTCATCAGGATTTCCGAGCATTTCCGGGCCGAGATCGACCGGGTCGTCGCCGAGCAGGCCACCCGGGGGTGACCCCCGGGTACCGCCCGCCTGCTCACCCTCGTCGGCGGGCGGTACCCACTGGCCCGAGGGGCCGCGGGGTCACCGCTTGTCGGCGGTGTAGTTCACCTTGACGTCGGTGAAGCCCAGCGCGCCGAGCAGACCGCGCAGCATCGCGGTCGTGTTCTTCTTGCCGAGTTCGATGACCTGACCGTCCTGCTTGGCCGCGTCGGTCATCTTCGTGGATGCCTTCTGGTAGAGCCCCTTGTCACTGCTGATCCCGCCGACCAGGCCACCCACCCGGTCCAGCACGCCGCGCTGGCGGGCGACGACGTAGCTGCGGTTCAGATCGAGCTGCGCCGACGACAGCGTCGGGTTCGGCAGGTTGATCGTGACCGAGCGCCGGTCCGGTGAGACGACCACGTCGCCGCTGCCGAGGTGGCTGAAGTCGACCATCGAGTCGACCGTGCCCACCCCGACGAACAGGGTGCGCTCACCCTTGAGCGCTGACGGGATCCACCTGGTGTCCTCCTCGAGGTCGACGACGACCTCGAAGTGGGCTCCAGCCGCGTGGTATTCGCTGAGATCCTCCAGGGAGCGCAGCACCGCCGGGGAGCTGCGGTCGATCGTGCGTTCCTTGAACGGGTTGAGGCTGGGTCGCCAGCCGACCACCACAGCGATGAGGCCAGCGACGAGGACGGCGAGCAGCGCGACAGCGATCAGCCGCAGCGGGCTGAAGTGCGGTCGAGGGATACGAGCGGACCGCGGGGCGGTCTGGGGCCGGTCCGTACCGGACTCGTCGTTCATAGTTGTTGATGTACCCCGAAATCACCCCGGCCACGCTCGTCGTCATCATCACGCCCCACTGTCGACCTCCTGGTCATGCTGGTTGGACCAGGCCAGGATGATGGCGGTCCGGTCGTCGTCGCGCTGCCCCGAGGCGTGCCGTCGGACCGCGTCGAAGGCGCCGTCGAGCAGCCCCACCGGGTCGCGGGTGGGATCGCGCAGGATCTCGGCGATCAGTCGGTGCACCCCGAACTGGCGGCCGGCGCCGTCGCGGGCCTCGACCAGGCCGTCGGTGTAGGCGATCAGCACGTCGCCGGGCTCCAGCTGGAGCGTCCCGCTCTGCCAGGCGTCGGGGGCGGCGAGCAGGCTCGACAGCAGCGGCCCGGTCGGTGGCAGCCGGATGATCTGCGCTGGTCCGCGGTCCCTGGGCGCCGCGGCTCGGGCCGGGTGCGCGGCTCGCGGCGGCGCCCCGGCGGAGGTGGCCCGGGTGAGGGAGACCTTCGGACGCGGCGCGCCTGCCGTCACCACAGCCGAACCCGCGGCACCTCCCGCCACCGCGTCCGAGGCCACCGCGTCCGAGGTCACCGCGTCCGAGGTCACCGCGTCCGAGGTCACACCGCTGGACGCCGTCGCGCCGACCGTCGGGGCGCTCGAGGACTCGGCGGTGTCCGGGGCCACCGGAGCCACCGGAGCCACCAGGGCCGCCAGCGCCGCGTGGGGCGCCGTGGCGGCCAGGGCCGCCGAGGGTGAGGTGGTGGTGGTGCGGGCCGTGGTCAGGGTCACGGGACGGCGCAGCAACAAGGTGTCGGGGTGGCCGGCGTTGACGTACTGCAGTTCACCGGTCCGCGGGTCGATCAGGAGAATGATCGCGGTAGCGAACATCTCGTCGGTGTCACCGAGGTTGTCCACCACCCATTCGAGGACGGCGGCGGGTGGGCCCCCGTTCGTCAGCGCCGCGTCCAGGAGCTGTTTGAGCCGCAGGGCGAAGACACCGGCGGCGGCACCGTGCCCGGAGACGTCGCCGACCACCACCGCGACCCGGCCGTCGGGTAGGTCGAGGGCGTCGTACCAGTCCCCGGCCAGCTCGCCCTGCGCCGGCTCCACCCGTCCGTGCAGGACGACGTCACGGGCCCGCAGCAGCGAGGGGGTGAGCGCGTCGCGCAGGGCGATGACGGCGGGTCCCTGCTGTGCCAGTGCCTCGAAGGACCGCTGGTTCTGGCGGACCAGACGGACGAGCTGGGCGCGCATCGTCTCGACGTCCGCGGCCAGCGCCACGATCTCCGCGGGACCCACCGACGGGATGCGGGTGTCGTAGCGCCCGGCGGCCACCGCGTTCACCGCTCGTTGCAGCGCTCCGATCGGCCGCAGCAGCCAGCGCCGGGACGCGGTCAGCACCGTCGCCAACACGATCAGGATGATCAGCACGGCGCTGGCCAGCGAGCTGAGCAGCAGGACAGCGGCCGTCTCCAGCTGCTCGGACGCCTCGTTCTGCTCGCGGTCGATCCCGGCGCCCAGGCGGGCCACGCCGGTGCGCAGGGAGTCGAAGTCACGCCGGGCGCTCTCGCGCACGATGTCGGTGGCGGCGACGACGTCCCCACGGGCCATCGCCGCGAGCTCGGGCCGCACCACCTCGCGTCGCCACAGGTCGTAGGCGGTGCGGACCTCGGCGAGCTGCGCGCGCAGCTCCGGGAAGTCGACGAGCAGCTCCTCCAGGGTCGCGGTGAGCCTGGGGACGGACCGGTTGGAGGTCGTGAACGGCGCCAGGAAGCCACGGTCGCGCGTGACGATATAGCCACGCAACGCGCTTTCCTGGTCGACGTAGCCGGCGAGCAACAGCGCGGTGGTGGTGGCGGCCGGGTCCAGATGGCGACTGCGGTTGGTCGCGGCCTGCCTCGACCCCCACCCAGAGATCACGGCAAGCACAAGCATCACCACAATGGCGACGCTGGCGACCAACGTCAGCACCCGGAGGCCACGGCGCAGGCCAGCGGTCTCGCTCACGCCAGGATTGTCGTCCACCCGCCGTGGCCGCGGCCTGGCGGGGCCACGATCCGACCGATCAGGCGCACTTCGCCCACCGCCACGGCTCGACCGACCCTCCCACACACGGCCATCCGACCAGGACGGGGGCCCTCCCCCGGGGTCACCGGGACCCCCACCGGTGGCGGCCGCCACCCCCGGCCGGTACGGCGACGCGCCACCACGTCAGCCGTGGTTCGCGCGCCCTTTCCGCGCCCTTCACCATGGATGGCCCAGATATAGCGGAAACAGAACGAGACGCCCGAAAAATCCATTTCGGCGCTCCCTTTGCCCATGGCGGCCCCGCAGGTCACAGGCGGCGCGAAGGAGAAGGACCGCGAAGGGGGGCAAAGGCGTGAGGATGAGGCGTTTCGCATGGGCGCCGCGTAATCCGACCCCGACAACTTCGGACCGCGCGGAACCCGGACTACCGGCCGCTCGTTGACCTGGCTGGACGCACCACCCGGCACGGGTAGGTAGGCGTCGAATCTCCGCGACATGCGCTGCCGCGCCGGTCGCCGTCCCTGTCGTCATCGCCGACCGCAGGCCCGGCCGCCGCCGTGCCCGTCTCGCGGCCAGACCGTGGCTGTCCCGCCCGTCGAACCGCGCACCGCGGCGATCCGGGTGGGGCGACACTCGAGCCTGGGAGCACGCAACGATGACGTCTGCTTCACCCGTCGGCCCGACGCATTCCCGGGCCGGGCCGACCCGCCCCACGGCCGGGCACCGGCCCACGCTCGGCTCGCGCCGGGCGGCCACCAGCGCCCGCTCCGAGGCGGCGATCTGGACGCGCGGCCTGACCCGCGACCACGGCACCCGCCGCGCGGTCGACCGGCTGGACCTTCAGGTCCCCCGCGGCGCGCTGTCCGGCTTCGTCGGGCCCAACGGCGCCGGCAAGTCCACCACGCTGCGGATGCTGCTGGGGCTCATCCGTCCGTCCGCGGGCCGTGGGTACGTGCTCGGCCAGCCGATCAGCCGGCCCGACCGGTACCTGCACCGCGTCGGCGCGATGATCGAGGGTCCGACGTTCCACCCGGGCCTGTCCGGCCGGCGTAACCTCGACCAGCTCGCCACCCTGCGCGGCCTCGGCGCCCACGGTGGCGGCGGCTCCGCCGGGCGTCGACGCCGGGTCACCCAGGTCCTCGACCAGGTCGGCCTGGCGGCGCGGGGAGACGACCGGTTCAGCACCTACTCCCTCGGGATGAAGCAGCGCCTCGGGATCGCCGCCGCGCTCCTGCCCAGGCCGTCCCTGCTCATCCTGGACGAACCGACCAACGGACTGGACCCGGCCGGTATCCGGGAGATCCGCACGTTGCTCGGGCAGCTCGCCGCGACCGGGATGACCGTGTTCGTCTCGAGCCATCTGCTCACCGAGGTCGAGCAGATCTGCGACCACCTTGTCATGATCAACAATGGTCGGATGCTCTTCCAGGGGCATGTCACGGACCTGCTGGCCGCCGAGGATCCGCGCATCCACCTCGTCCCCGAGCATGGCGACGACGCCCGCCGACTGGCCGGAATGATCAACAACGTCGGCCTGCCGGTCGAGCTCGACCTGCGCCTGGACATGCCGGACGCGGCCGGCCCCAGCACCCACCAGCCGGTCGTCACCGTGCACGGGCCGGAGGGCCTGGCCGCCGACCTCAACCGGATGGCGATGGGCGCGGGCATCGCGCTGCGCTCACTGCGCACCCAGCGCCCCAACCTGGAGGAGACGTTCCTGCGCGTCACCGGTGAGATCGACGGCGACCTGGTCCGCACCGGGTCGCTCGGGCACCTGCCGGACGGCAGCGTGCCGTCGGCCGGCGTCGGGCTCGACCCGGCGCACAGCCGTGGGGGCGCCACATGATCAACGCCTTTCGGGCCGAATGGGTGCCGCTGCTACGCCGGCGTTTCCTGCTGGGCACGCTCGGAGCCGTGTTCGCCTGCGCGATGCTGGGCACCGTGCTGACCTTTCTCTCCGTCGGGCACACCGACTTCGACGGCGACCCGGTGACCGCCGCCTGGCTGGCCGAGCCCGGTGGCATGGTCCAGGGCGCGCAGGCGGTGAGCATCCTGCTCGGTGTGGTCGCGCTGTCGGTGGTCGCCGCGGCGCTCGCGGGCGACCACGGTCACGGGATGCTGCGCAACCAGCTGGTCGCGCAGCCGCACCGGGCCCGGCTGCTCGCCGGCAAGCTGCTGGCGCTCGCCGTGTTCGTCGGACTGGTGGTGGCCGTGGCGACGCTGGTCTCCGCGGCGTTGGCCTTTCCGCTGGCGCCGGTCAAGGGGGTCTCGAGCGCCGCCTGGCACAGCTGGGCCGGTCTGGCCGCCCTCGGCGCCGGATTCGTGAACCTGTACATCGGGTCGCTTGGCTACGCCGCCGTCGGCGCCCTGGCCGCGATCGTGCTGCGCGGCCCGGCCAGCGCCATCGCGGTGGGCATCGCCTACGCGCTCCCGGTGGAGATGCTGGTCTCGCGGATCTACCATCCGGCCCGCGCGTGGCTGCCGATACAGCTCATGCAGGAGATCGCCACCGGAGGGGCCGCGTTCGCCACGCCGTACGCGGACGCCCTGCTGCGCGGCTGCCTCTACGCCGCCGCCATGCTCGTCATCGCCCTGGTGTACTTCCGCCGCCGTGACGTGACCTCCTGATCACCTCCTGATCAGTGACCGAAGGTGTCGGAGTCGAGGGCGGCGGCCTCACCGGCCGGGCCACGATCGAGCGCCGAGATCGCGGCGATCTCGGCCGACGTCAACGAGAAGTCGAACACGGCGATGTTCTCGGCCAGCCGACGCTCGCTCGCCGACTTCGGGACGACCACACAGCCGGAATCCAGATGCCAGCGCAGCACGACCTGGGCCGGGGTCCGCCCGCGTTCGGCGGCGATCCGGGCGATCACCGGTTCGTCGAGCAGACCGGTGCCGGCACCCAGCGGGCTCCACGACTCGGTGACGATGCCGTGCGCGGCGTGGTACTCCCGGGCGGCGGCCCGTCCCAGCCGGGGGTCGAGCTGGATCTGGTTGACCTCCGGGGCGACGCCGGTCTCGGCGAGCAGCCGGTCCAGATGCGCCGGTTTGAAGTTCGACACACCGATCGCCCGGACCAGCCCCGACCGCTGGAGCTCGAGCAGGCCCCGCCATGCCTCGACATACCGGTCCCGCCACGGGTTCGGCCAGTGGACGAGCAGCAGGTCGAGGTAGTCCAGGTCGAGGCGACGCAGGCTGTCCGCCGCGGCCCGGCGCACCCCGCGTACGCTGTGCGACCGCTTGTTGAACTTGGTCGTGACGAACAGCTCCTCGCGGGGCACCCCGGCGGCTCGCAGCCCGGCACCGACCCCACGCTCGTTGCCGTAGTTGTGCGCGGTGTCGACCAGCCGGTAGCCAAGCCCCACCGCCTGTTCGACCACACCCTGCACGGCACGGTCGTCCAAGGGCCAGGTTCCCAGGCCCAGTCGGGGCATCCGGGCACCGCGGGCAAGAGCGACGGTCGGCACGGGCGAAGGTGGCACGGTCGGCGGACCCTTCTGTCAGGATGGATGATGGTGACGGCGTGGGGCACCCAGGGCACCCGGTTCGGTGCCCTGGGGTTCTGGCCGGCGCCGGGTACATCGAAGCACCGGCGCACCTCCGGGCGGCACACCACACCCGGCGGGCCGGTACGTACGCGCGGGGAGCAGACTGCGAAGATGAGTGCCACCAGGGATGACAGACTGACCGTGGTGCTACCCACGGACGAGGCCCGTACCATCCGCGACGCCGCGGAGGGCGAAGGTCTGTCGCTGGAGAGCTTCGCCGTCGAGGCGATGAAGCGCTACGCCCGTGAGGTCCTCGCCGACCGGCGCCTGTTCCGTGTCCCCGACACGGACTGGAGCGCGTTCGAGGCCCTGCTGGAGTCACCGCCCAGTGACGCCACCCGGCTGCGTCGCCTGCTCGACGACGAACCGGGCGCCGAATAACCACCCCGCCCGGAAGGACCGTCTCCGTGCCGTTGGCCAAGCCGACCGCCCTGCTCGAGAGCATGGACCGCAACACCTTCAGCTGCGGGGATGATCCGCTGGACGCCTGGCTACGCCACCACGCGCTCGATCATCAGCATGACCGCACCACGAACACCTTCGTGATCATCGATCGTCCACTGGCGGGTCGAGGCGACTCCGACACCCCCGGTGGCGAGCGACCGAGCGACCCGGACCTCACCGCCGCGGGATCGGTTCTCGACGGACCGCGGGCGCAGCGGCCCGGAGCCGACGGCGCGGGCACCGAGGGAGCGGGCCATCCGCCGCCGGGCGGCGAGGTGCCGGGCGATGCGGGCGGGCGGATCGCCGGCTACTACTGCCTGGCGACCGCCGCCGTCGAACGCGTCCCCGGGTCGCGCCGCCGCTCCCGGCGCCCGACCGAGCCGGTGCCGGCGATGTTCGTCGGCCGGCTCGCGGTGGACCTGCGGTACGCCGGTCGCGGTGTCGGCGCCCGCCTCGTGCGCGACGCCGTGATGCGTTCCCTCACCGTGCACCGGATGGTCGGCCTGCCCGTGCTGCTGGCCCACACCCCGCACGCCGCCGGGGCGGCGTTCTACCACCACCTCGGCTTCCGTCCGACCCGCTTCGACCCCTACCTTCACGCCCTTGCGCTACGAGCCGCCGCCGGCTGATCGCCCGGGGCGAAGACACCATCCGCGCCGCCCGTGGCCGCGGCTGCTGTGGCTGGCGGGGCGGGGCTGGCTGGCGAGACCGGGTTCGCCGTGGCCTGGCCCGCGGCGAGCAGCAGGTCGGTACCGGTGCCAGGACGAAGGCGCAGTCCACCGGAGTCGGGTGCCGCGGTGACGCCCATCCGTTCGAGGGCGGTCCGCGTCTGCCGTGCGTCGGCCCCGTAGAGGACGGCGACGACCTGCTCACCGGCCGGATCCGGACGGTAGACCAGGTCCGTACGGCGCAGGGCCGGCAGGCCGGCGTGCACAGGCAGGGTGAACGTGGCGTGGGTGAGATCGTCGTCGATCCGGCGTCGTTCCCGGGCCCGCGACCGGGCGTCGACGGTGGGGCCGGTGAACCGGTCGATCTCGGCGCTGACCACCCGGGCGAGCAGTTCGGCGCTGGCGTCCCAGGTGAAACCGGCCGCCCAGGCCCGCGCCGCGGCGCGCAGATCCGCCGCGGCGGCCGGCTCGGCGAGCAGCCGCAGGCCGGCGTCGATCGCGGGGCCCAGCGGCTCGCCGTCGCGCACCAGCCAGCCGGTCGTGCCATCGCGGACGGCATCGCGCAGCCCGGGCACCCGGAAGGCGACCGCGGGCACCCCCAGCGCCGCGGCCTCCAGCACCGACAGACCCCAGCCCTCCCCGTGCGAGGGGTTGACCGTCAGCCAGGCCGAGGCCAGCAGCCGATCCCGCACCCGCGCCGCGACCTGGCCATGCCAGTGCACCACCTGCGCCGCGGACGGGCCGGACGGGCCGGACGGGGCGCCCGGGTCGCCCGCCGCCACGGCGGGGGCGCTCAGGCCGAGGCTGACCGCGTGCGCCGTCAGGCGCTCACGGTCAGGTCCGTCACCGACGATGTGCACCACCAGGCCGGGATGGGCCTCCCGCAGCGCCGGCAGCGCGTCCAGCAGCAGATGCAGGCGTTTGTGTGGGACCAGCCGTCCGACACAGACGATCGTCGGCGTGGCCGCGGGGCCCACCTCCTGCGGCGAGCTCGACACCGTGGCCGCGGTGACCCCGTTGGGGACCAGGTAGCGGGGGCCGGGCAGGCCCAGGACAGCGCGGGCCTCCTCCCGGGTGGACGGCGAGACGACGACCGACGGCCGACGGCGGTAGACCAGCCGGCTCCCGGGTGCCTCGAGCAACTGCCCGATCCGGGCCACCGGACCCGGAAAGTACAACGGGAACTGTTTCTGGTGGACGTGGTGCAGTACCTGCACCACCGGCGTCTGCCCGCTGAGGACCAGCGGACTGAAGAACGGGATTCCGTTCTGGCAGTCGACCACCGCGTCGACCCGGTGCCCGGCGCGGCTGATACTCGCCAACCGGGCCAGCACCGACGGATACACCCCGAAGGTGCCACCACCGCGACGTACGTCGACGCCGGCCACGACCTGCGCCGCGGCCGCCGGGGGTGCACCGTCCGGGCTCACCCGTGAGGTCAGCAGGGTCACCCGTACGCCGGCGGCCGCGAACCGTTCGGCGACGGACTCGCAGAACAGCTCGGCGCCGCCGGCCTGGGGGTGCGCGCGGTCGCGCCAGTTGAGGAACACCACGTGCCGCCCTGCGAGACTGGGCAGGTACCGGCTCGGGTCGGATGCGCCGGAACGCGGCGCGTGCGGGCTTCCCATCACCAGTGGCGTTCCTCTCGGGCGAAGGGGCAGGGCTTAGCATGTTCGCCTGCAACCTACCGATGCCGGAGAAATCCATGTCCTGCGCCTGATGGGAGACCGATGGCGAAGCCCTCGCGAGCGGCCGTGACCGGCCTGCTCGCTGGTCCGGCGTCGCTGGCGGTGGCCGGAATGCTCGTCAACGGCTGCAACCTGCTGATGAACCTGATCGTGGCGCGCTCGCTGGATTCGGACGCCTACGGCGCCGTATCGGTGCAGGTCAGCATTTTTCTGATCTTGTCTGTCGCCGGGAACGCGTTGCTCATCGGGGTCGTGCACCACGAGACATCCGGTACCGGTGAGTCACGGCGCGAGCAGTGGTACTGGATCCGTCGGCTGCGCGGTGCGTGTGGTCTTGGCATCGCCGTCGCGACGCTCGCGGCGCTCGTGCTGTCCCGGCCGGCGGCGGCGCTGATGTCCTACCCCCATCCGGTGGCGATCGCCGAGGCGACGATCGGCGCGGCGCTGTGGACGCTGCTGTGCGTCGAGCGGGGCCTCATCCAGGCACGCGGGGCCTACCAGCGGCTCGCGGTGAACTTCGTGGTCGAGGGGTTCGTCCGGATCGGCCTGGTGATCCTGTTCGTGGTCGCCGGGATGGGCGTCAACGGCGCGGGCCTGGGCATCGTCATCGGCGTGCTGGTCGGGTCCGAGCATGGCCGCTGGGCGGTCAACCGCACGCCCCGGCTGCCCCGGCTCTCCGCATCCACCGCCGCGGGCCAGGACCCGCCGGCGGATGCGTCCCTGACCGCGGCACGGGAACTGACAGCGGCACGGGAACTGTCGGTGGCACGGGAACTGTCGGTGGCGCAGGAGTCAGGACGGGCGTCGGCGGGCCAGGGGCAGCCGGCCGGGGTCGCGGTGCCACTGCTGCTCGAGGATGGGCTGCCGCCGGCCACCGGACCGATCCCGGTGCCGATCCCGGCGCCGCGGCCCAGCGCCCGCCAGAGCGTCATCGCGGACACGACAGTGGCACTGGGCGCTCTCGTCCCGCTGGCGCTGCTGCAGAACATGGACGTGGTGATCGTCGGCTGGCTGGGGTCGGCCGGTGTCGGTGGCTACGCGGCGATCTCGACGGCCTGCAAGGTTCCGGTGTTCATCGGGCTCGCGGTGGCCAACTTCCTGCTGCCCGAGGCGGCACGGCGGCGCAAGGAAGGTCGTCCGGCCGGCGGGACCCTCGCGATCGCGCTCGTCTTCGTGGTCACACCCGGGCTGCTGCTGGCCGCCATCGGTCTGGTCGGCGCGCACTGGCTGATCGGGCTGGTGTTCGGCGCCCATCTGACCGACGCGTCCGGCGCGCTGTGGGTGTTGGCGCTGTCGATGACGCTGCTGGCCGTCACCCTGATGTTCACCACCTATCTGCTCGGGGCGGGCGTGCGCCGGGTGGTGGCCGTGCTCGCGGTGGCCACGGTGGCCACCGCCGGCGCGCTGGTCTCCGCCGGCGGCGCTGCGATGCCGACGGCGGTCGCGGCACTGGTCACCGAACTCGTCACCGCGGTGGCCGTCGGCCTGCTCGTCGTGCAGCTGCATCACACCGATCGCCAGGAGGCCGCCGCCCGGCAGGCCGCCGACGTTCGCCGGCAGGCAACGGACGGCGGATTTCCGGCGGCGGTCTGAAGGACTGACCGATTGCGGGCCAGGGTAAAAGGCACCGGTCAACCCGTTTCGGCTGCCCCGAATGGGCGTGGGCCTTTGCCCTACGCCCGATATGCCGGATGGGTCGGTCCGGTACCGTCGTTCTACTCGATGGGCTCCCTTTCCATCGGTGTGGAAGCCCCCACCAGCGTCGAGAGGCGGAGGCCGCCGCACATGCCAGTCAGGATTCGCTCGGGCACCGACAGCGGTGAGCCCGGCCGCCAGGAGCACGAGTCGTCATCCGGCTCCGAGCCCGGCGGTGATGCCGGCGGCACGGCCGACGGCGACACCGGTCGTGGTCCTGGCGACGCCGGCCGGTCGGGTGGGCGTACCCAGGGCCCGGTGACCCGCCGGCGGCTGCTGGGCACCGGTCTGGGGCTCGGCGCGGCGGCGGCGGGTGGCCTGCTGGCCGGGCGGCTGCTGTCCTCGGACGGCGCGACGCGCGGCGGTCTGCCCGCCACCCGGCCGTCGGCACCGGTCGGCGGGGTGACGGCGGGGCCGTCGGAACCGGCCGGCGCGGTGAGCGAGGTACCGCGGGACCTGCTGACCATCTACGGCGCACCGGACAGTTTCAACGACCTCGGCTCACCCGGCTCGGCGGTGCGCACCGTCGACATTCCCGGTTGGGGTTTCGGCCCCGGGCAGGCCGCTTTCATGTCGGCCGTCGCCGAGGACGGCACGGTGTTCATCTCCACAACGCCGTTCACCGACGACCAGTCCAAGCTCACCGGCACCGACATGGAACTCGAGATCTTCGAGCCCGAGGCGCAGCGTTTCACCCGCCTGGTCATTCCCTCCAGTCGGGGCCGCACCTCACTGCCCCGTTTCGATCCGGGCTATCGCGGTGTCGGCGGCGGTGACACGTCCGATGTTCTCGTCGTACCCGGAAACGACGACGAGCAGCGGGTCATGTTCACCTCGCTGATGCCGTTCTACGGCTGGGATGTCCGCGCCGGCGGGGAACTGCCGAGCATCGGTTCGCTACGCAAGGACCGCGACTCCGGGCGCTGGGTCTACGACCCGACCGCCTCGCACACCGCGGCGGAGCTGGCAGCGTCCGCCCAGCCCAACATCGCCGCCAGGGCCTTCCCGACCTTGTCCGCGCTGGAGCCGCGCTCCCCGCGTGGGCCGGCGTCGATCGCCCGCCTGCCGCGCAGCGGCCATCTGGTCATCGCCCAGTACCTGGGTACCGGCGCCGGCGGCACGGACAACGGCTCCCTGCTGGTCATCGACCCCACCGGTCGGGTCCGCGCCTTCTGGCAGTACCCGCAGGTGCGACCGCTGGGCATCGAGGTCGTGGTCAATCCGCGCGAGATCAGCGTCGACCCGACCAGCGAACCGGACGACGAGCGGTTCGTCCTGATCAGCGACGCCCGCGGGCTTGACTACAGCACGCAGCCGTTCCCCATCCAGGAGTTCTCCTACAACGAGTCCCAGGGGACGATCTCCCCGCGTAGCACCGCGGTGCGGGCCGCACAGGACGGCTCGCGGATGGAGTCGGCGGTCTTCGACGGCGACGGCACCCTCTACATCGCCCGGACCAGGCGCGACGGTCTGACCGCCGAGACCCTGGCCGTCTACCCGAAGCTCGGGCGCGAACGGGGCCTGGTGACCCGCAGCCCGGCGACCGGGAACTGGCCGGTGGACAGCTGGGGCATCGCCAACCCACCCGACTACCTGGTGGTCGGCACCGATCAGGGTGGCCTGGTGCGCAGCGTGACCCTCGATCCGACCACCGGGGCGATCCTGCTGGCCGGCCTCGACGGTCTGGTGCAGGTGATCCGCCCCTCCGGACGGGGCAACCAGATGACCTTCCGGACCGACCGTCCCATCGACGTGGGTCTGTCCCGCCTACGCGGACCGTCGACCCGGTATGTCGGGGTCCGCCGCGGCGCGGTCGACGCGTCCCGGCGCATCCTGTGGCTGCCGGTGAACCAGATGGTTCTCGACGGCCTGACCTGGCCCTACCCGCCGTTCAAGCTGGACCAGTGGCTGCTGCGCGTCGACCTGGACGTTCTGCTCGCCGACCACTGAGTCCTGCCGGCCGACCACTGGGCCGTCTCGATGGTCGGGCCGGCCGGCGTCAGGGGGTCGGAACGGCGCCGCGTGGTGTTGTTCGCGGCAACCGGCGGACGGAGGCGCCGTTTGCCGAGGCGCCGTTTGCCGAGGCGCCGCGGGAGCGGCCCGACCTCGACGGCGACGGGGAGGGCGGGCACACCCCTGCGGGCGCCGCCGCCGCGCTCCCCGTCGGGTCGCCCACCTCGAGGTAGGCGGCCCGGAACAGGTCGGCGAACGCCGGTACGGATTCCGGCCCGAACATCTGCCGGTGATAGCAGACCGTGACGTTGAGGGCGCCGCCGATGCTCATCACGCCGAGGAACAGCCCCTGGGGCATGCCCGCGGTCCCGGTGAAGTAGGCGGCGGTCACCGCGGGACCGGGCAGCGCCGCCCGCCCCGCGTCGCCGACGGCGACGAGGTAGCGACCGCGTTCGCCGGAGCCGCCGACCGGACCGGCCACGTCGTCATGACGACCCAGGTTGCTGACCGCGGCGGTAGGTGCCAGCAGCGGCCGCGCGGCGGCGACCCCGATGCGCAGCAGGCCGCTGCGCCACGGACCGGGAACGTAGCGGGCCATCGCGACACCGAGCGCCCCGGACACACCCGGCACCGGCGGCGGGATCGCACCCTTGGCCTCGACGGTCTGGTCGACGACCCGGGCGGCGAGCCGCGCCGGGTCACGCCGGTCGGCCGCCTCGCTGATGATGAGCGCCTGACCGGTGTGGTTGCCCTGCATCTCGGTGGCCGCGGCCATGGTCGCGGTGCTGGCCGGGGCGGGGGCCGCGGTGGTGGCCGGCCCGGCCGCGGTGGCCAGGTCGATGGGCATCCGAATCCGCAGGCAGCCGGTCTGCCCGCCGCGGCGGGTGTTCCACCGGTCGATGGCCAGATGCGCCGCCGCGAGCAGAAGGTCGTTGATGGTCATCCGGCGCCCGTCGGCCAGGGTGCGATCGCCGGTGGGCAGCGCCAGCACCATGGGGTGAAAGCCGTAGCCCTCACCGCGCCCGGCGGCCAGGGGAACGACGTAGCGCCCCGAGCGCCGCGCCATCGTGGCCCACGGCGACGGCGCGGTCCGCACCACCGGCCCCACACCGGCCGGCATCCCCCGTAGCTCGCCGTCACCACCGGCCGCGCCGAAGGCACCCGGAAGCCCCCACTCCCCCGGTGACTGGCGGTACACGGCGAGGATCTCGGTGGCGAGCCTGGTCAGGCGCAGCCCGTCGAGGGCCAGGTGATGGGCGACCACGCTGAGATGATCACCACCGGGCTGGCGGACGAGGACGACCCGCAGCGGCGGGAAGCGGCGCAGGTCGAACGGTGCCGAGGCGAGCACCTCGTGCACCCGCCAGGCCTCGGTGCCGTCGTCGACGAAGCCGAACGGGTCGCTGGTCGGCTCGGCGACGAAGCGCCAGGCGTGCTGGCGGGAGCCGTAGAGCACCGCGCGCGTCATCGGATGGCGGCGCATGACCGTCCAGACCGCGGCGCGCAACCGGCGGGGATCAAGCTGGCCATCGGTCTGGACGAGCAGCCCACAGGTCAGGGGTGCGCTCGCCCGATCGGAGGCGGCGAGAATCTGCTCGCCGGGAGTCAGGACTCGATCCGGAATCGGCGAAGTGGCGGCTCCGCTCTCGTGCGCCCATCCCATCCTTGTCGGCCGGCCTCTCTCCCGTAGCTCGCACATCCAGCACGGCGCGCTGATCGCCATGCAGTCGCAGCTTTCAAGCCTAACCAGCGGGAAAGTCCCGGCCGCACCGCCGGTAAGCCCGATCAGGCGATCGGGTCGCCGCGCCGCCACGATTCCCGCATCGGTTCACCACCACCGGCTACGAGGCGACGCCCGCCGCCTGCTCCGAGGTGACTCACAATCGCCGGTGGCCGGCCTTGATCGGAGCGTACGGGCCCCACCCACCCCCGTCACGTCGCCGCAGGCAGACCCCGCGCCGGCGACGGCGGCCACCATCACCCGCGCCCTACCCCGCACCCACACCCGGCCATCCCCCGCTGATTACGCAGCGTACAAGACTGGTTATTTTTCGACAGAAATGAGAGGATGGTCACAGGGTTGACGGATGCGCCTGGGTCCGGACGGAGCTGGTGCGGCGGCGAAGGAGTGGTATGTCCGATGACGGGACACCCGGATCGCAGCGCCTCGAACTCGCGGACCTGGTCTGCCTGACCGGCGGCCGAACCCGGCGGTACGCGACCCGCCCGATCCCGGACGAGCGTGACGTCGCCATCGTCGCCCTGCTGCGCAAGGCTGGCCGCACCGGCGGCCTCGGCCAGCTGCTCGAGCTGATCCGCCCGGACGTGGAGGCGGAGACGCTGCGGACGTTCGCCGTGCGGATGGCGTCGTGCGCGCTCCGGCGCACCGATCCGGAGCTGCTGCGCCTCGGGGTGTGCGCCATGGCCCTGGCCGCCCTGCGCGGTACCGCCCGCCGCGACGACGCCGCGGCCTTCGCTCCGCTGTGGCACGCCGCCGGCCAGGTGGGCCTCGACCCGGCGGCCGAGTTCGCCACCACCGCCTCGGCCGTGCCCGCCGCGGCGCCCCTGCTGGCCGGGTGGTCTGCCCGCCCGGCCAGCCAGCGTGAGCTGCGGGTGATGGGCTTTCATCTGTCGACGGACGTGGACGGTCCGCGCTACACCGAGGACTGGACGCTGCTGGCCGCCGACTTCGACCGTGAGTTCGCGGGTCCGTCGCTGCTCGACCAGCTCCACCTGCCGCGCCGGTGGCGCAACGCCCGAGCCGCCGGACGCGCCGCCCGCTGCCTTGGCCACCCGCCCCGCAACGGCCTGGACGTCCGGCCACCGAGCACCGACCCGACCAGCACCGACCCGACCAGCACCGAGCGGGCCGGCACCGATCACACGGACGGCGCGACAGACGGCGACGGCCCGATCTGAGCCGCCCCGGGCACATCCGACCCAGGCACATCCCGCTCAGGTCCCTCTCTCCCAGGTCCCTCTCGCCCAGGCACATCCGGACCGGCAAGCGGACGGTTCCAGCACCAGGACACCAGCGTGGCGAGGACGGCGGCGAGCGCGAGCGCGCCGAGAACCTGGGTGGCGGCGCCGAAGGCACCCTGGCCGGAGCCGGGTGTGCTGTTCGGGGCGACGGCGACGGCGATCCCGGCACCGGCCATCGTGGCGCCGGCGATCCAGGCCGGCACCGTCGGCCAGCGCCGTGCGATCACCACCAGCACGGGCACGGCCAGTGCGACCGGGCCGGCCACCAGCACGACCGCGAGCGTCGCGAGTCCGACCCAGGCCAACCGCGCCGGCAACCGGGGCCGCGTGGGGCCCGACACCGCGTCCGACCCCGGGGACACACCGGGAATCCGGGCCAGCCAGGGCATCAGCGGGGTGTCGCGCCGGTCGGGACGACCCCGGCGCCGGCCGGGCCACCGCGGCACCACGGCGAGGACCACCAGTACGAGGATGCCCACCAGCCCGATGAGGAGATTGCGCCGGTACTCCTCGCCCGCGGCGTTCTCGATGACGATCGTGCCGCCCGCGCCGGCCGGCACGATCCAACCCTGCTGCCAGCCGTCCAACCGCAGGGGGACGAGGGTGGCACCGTTGAGCTTCGCCGTCCAGGAGGCGTTCGCGTTCTCCCGCACGGACAGGAACGCCCGGCTGCCGGCGCCGATCGTGACGGTGCGGTGTTCGGCGTTCCACGCGCCGACGGTGGTGGTCCGCGCGGCGGCGAGGGCGGGTTCCCGGCCGGGCCCGACGATGCTCAGCGAGTCGACCAGGATGGAGGTGGTGCCCTGGTCGACGGTCACCAGGTGGGAGCCGGGGGTGAGGGTCAGGCGGCTGCCGTCGGTGCACAGCGACACCTGCACGGGTCGGACGGCGGTCACGTCACTGTTGCGTCCGGTGATCCGCAGCGGGTAGCGCTGGCCGTCGACGACCAGGCTCGGGCCGCTGCCGCAGTCGACGAGCAGCGGGCTGTCGTCCGCCGCCGGGGTGCCCCGCGGTGGCGGCAGGAAGCTGGCGCTGCCGGCGACGACGACGTCCATCCGGGTGGGGACCTCGAAGCGGCGCGAGAGCACCAGCTCCTCGGAGCCGCCGAACGGCTGCGCCGGGTCCACCCGCTCACGGACCATCGAATAGGCGATGTGACCACGGTCGGCACCGCTGAACAGGCCGCTGACGTCGTCGGGCAGCTGTGCGTAGTGCGTGAAGGTGACACCCGGGACGCTGATCTCCCGCAGGCCACCACCGAGGGTGTCCGGGCCTTCGGGGTCGACCCGGTCGAAGGTCAGCCGGTACCAGCGGCTCTCCCCCGGTGGGACGGCCAGACGCTGCGTGGCCTCCACCGGGGACACCTCGGTCACGACCGAACCCGTCTCGGTGGTCACCCGCATCGCCCGCACCCGCGGCCGCCAGGCGCCCTCCGACTGCAGCTGGATGTCGATGTAGGGCACCGACATCCGCCGTCCGACGTCGAGCTGGATCCACTGGCCCTGGGTGCCGGACCCGGCGGTGCGCAGCACGGTCCAGGCCGTCGCGGGGTAGCCGTCGACCGCGGCCGGTGGCGCCAGGTCCGGGGCGGCGAGCAGGTCATAGCCGTAGGAGGAGGCGGTGACCGATCTGCCGTCGGCGTAGCCGGCGACGGTCTGGTGGCCGGCCACGTCGTCCTCGGCCCACTGGCTGGGCTGGCCGGAGCGGCCGACGGCGTTGCCCGTCGGGCCGAGCAGGTAGGAGCTCGCGTCGTGCACGATGCCGTAGATGCTGTCCCGACGGGTCAGGGTGTCGGTGTCGAACCAGGCCGTTCGCGGGCCGATCACCTCGTCCGGCGCGACCTTGATCGCCGCCGGGCTGGTGGACGGCGCGGTGGTGTTGGCGGGGGCGGCGAGGTCACCGGCGAGCACGGCGGCACGGTCCGGGCTGAGCAGGCCCTGGGCGGCGAGCTGCACCGTGGCCTCCGGGCCACCGGAGACGACGACGGCACTGTCGGCCGGGTAGGACCCCACCAGTGACGTTCCGCCCGGCACCGTCCACACCTCCAGCGCCGGCACGGTCGTGCTCGGATCGCGCAGATCCGGGACGAGCCGTTCCTTCGCCGAGGCTCGCGCGCGCACCCGCGGCCCGAACGACGCCGACCGGGTCAGCCCGGACGACTCCAGTGCCCGGTGCAGCTCGTCGGTGGACGGCGGCACGTCCCAGTCCTTCTGCTCCAGGTCGTTGCGCAACAGGATCTGGCCGATGCCGGCCCGGGCGAGCGCACTGTTCAGGCCCGGGGCGGAGCCGGTGGCGAGTTCCTGTTCGATGCCGTCCATCAGTCGGGTGATGCCCACCCCGCCGAGCGGGATGAGGCTGCGGACCCCCCAGGGGCTCTTCGCGAGCCACTGCAACGGCTCGTCCAGCGGCCGTCCCCACGAGTACTCCGCGAACGGCGAGGCGGGCAGGACGAGCGTGTGTCCGCCGTCCGGGTTGTCGGCGAGCCAGTCCGCGGCCTGCACCCAGTAGTCCGGCACCTGGGTGAACGGGCGGGGTTGCAGTGCCCGTCCGGACAGCGCCGGGGTGATGCCACAGACCAGCGCGGCCGCCGTGAGCACCGCCGTCGCACTGGCCACCCCGTGGTACCCCGCCCGCGGCCAGCCCCGCGCGGCGAACAGCCGGCGGTACCGGGCCGACCCACGGGGCAGGACGGTCAGAGCGTGGGCGACGCCGAGGGCGATCGGCAGGCGCACCACCGGCTGGAACTTGTAGACGTTGCGCAGGAAGCCGAGCTGGTCACCGAGCAGGTCGCGCAGCGGTCCGGCCAGCGGCCCACCCGGGTCGCCGGGGTAGGCGGCAGACACCGACACCGTGCCCACGGCGAGCGTGACCAGCAGGAGGCGACGGGCGGGCAGGTCCGGCCGGGCAAGGCCCCACAGCCCGATCGCGACGACCGCGGCGGACCCGAGGATCGGCACCGGCCGGGAGATGTACTCGGTCGCGGCGGGCAGCCACGGCCGGGGCAGCTGCAGGTAGGCCAGCCAGTCGGTGGCGCCACGCAGCGCCTCGGCGACCGAGGTGGTCGCGGTCGTCGTCGCCGCCGTCTCGGTGTAGGGCAGGAAGTTCAGGCCGTAGCGGCCCTGCACCGCCAGCGCCAGCACCCACCAGGCGGTGGCGAGCACGAGCGACAGGACCCACCAGGCCCGCAGCGCCCAGGCACGCCGGGAACCACCGGCGAACAGCAGCACCACCCCGGGGCAGAGCAGCACACACAACGTGACGGTGGCGTTGGTGCCACCGGTACACAGCACGGCCAGTCCCGGCCCCCCCGCCCCCCCCCCCCGCCCCCGCCCCCCCCCCCGCCCCCCCCCGGGGGCGCCCCCCGCGGGGCGGCCCCGCCCGCCCCGCCCCCGCCGCCGGCGGGAGGGGCGGCGGCGGTGCCGGTGTCGGCGCCGAGCGCGCCGTCGGGGCGCAGGGCGAGGATCAGCGGCAGCGTGATCCACGGCAGCATCGCCGCGCCGGCCAGCGCCACCGACGTGGCCCCGATCTTGCCCAGGAACATCGGTGACAGTGTGTAGGCGAGCCCGGCGATGATCCTGGTCACCGGTATTCCGAGGCGCAGCGCGTCCGCCAGCCGCACGACCCCCCAGGTCGAGACGGTCAGCAGCAGGGCCATCCACAGCCGCTGGGAGATCCACGGGGGCACACCGAGGAGGTGGCCGAGCCCGAAGAAGGGTCCCATCGGGAACAGGTACCCGACGTACTGGTTCGGCAGGTAGCCGAACTCGGCCAGCGAGTTCCACAGGTGGGTCGCCCGACCCATGAAGCCCCACGGGTCCAGCGGGACGTCGAGCTTGGTGTCCGCGGTCAGTGTGCCGGGCGCCTGCAGAAGGTAGAGCGCCGAGAAGCCGATGGCGATCCCGAGCAGTGGCCACCGGGATGTGCGTGCGTCCCGCGGCGGCGGGGTCGACACGCGGGCGGGTGGTCCGGTGACTGGCGCGGGGGGACTGACGACGGAGGAACGGATCTTCGACTCCAAGGCCGGATGTGAGGTACGCCGACCCTACCCACGGTGCCCGAAGCCGGTGTCTACCGGGCAGCGGCCTCCGGCTCCGCGGCCGCGGCCAGCGGAAACGGTGTGACCGAGGACGGAAGGGGCCGGCGTGGCGGCGACAGCGGCGGGCGAGCCGACACCCGTGTGGCGGCCCCCTGTACCGGCAGCGAGGACGCCGACACGACGGCCGGCGACACCGGCGGGGTGCCCGGCGCGGCGGTGACCGACGGCGACACGCTCGAGGGTGCCGCGCCGATCGGGGTGTGCGCGGGCGTGACCACGCTGGGAGCGGCGCGACCCAGGTAACGCCGGGCGCGTACGACGTCGACGAGCATGGCGGGGGTGTGCCGACCGACCCGGAACGTGCCGCCGGGCATCTCCGCCCATGTCACCGGCACCTCGGCGATGCGATAGCCCATGGACCGGGCGATCGAGAGCACCTCGACGTCGAAGCCGAACCCCGAGGACCGGGCGAGGCTGAACAGCAGCTTGGCCTCCGGGCCCCGAAAGGCCTTGAAACCACACTGGGTGTCGGCGACATCCAGGCTGGCCAGCGAGCGGGTGATCTGGTTGAACGCCCAGCTGCCGACCCGACGCCCGCTGCTGCGCACCGCCCGCCCGCCGATGCGCCGCGAGCCGAGCGCGACCTCGGCGTGTTCCAGCGCGGCGAGCAGCAGCGGCAGATCGTCGATGTCGGAGGCGCCGTCGGCGTCGAGGAAGGCGATGGACTCGCCGTGGGCGGCGGACACACCGACCCGCACGGCGGCCCCCTTACCCGAGTTCCAGGGCAACCGCAGCACCCGGCCACCCGGCAGCCCGGCCAGCAGTTTCTCCGCGACCGCGGCGGTGCCGTCCGTGCTGCCGTCGTCGACCACGATCACTTCGGCACCGGGTGTCCGGCCCATCATGGCTACGATCTCCGGCAGCGCCCCGGGCAGCCGCAGTGCCTCGTTGTAGGCCGGAATGATGACGCTCACAGGCACGAAGGCGCTCACGGGCACGCTGTCCACGAGTCAGCTCCTAGGCTTCGACGGCGGTTCCGGTCACGGACGCTGGCCGGGGCGTCGCAGCTATGAGCGGCCGGTCGAGATCAGCGCATAGTTTCAGCTCGTTCGCGATGGAAGTCAATGTATTCATCCATAGCCTCCCACGCAGTGATCACACCATGAACTTTGCGAAGCACCACCTACGTGCTACAAGCGGGTGGCCATTCACGATCTCATGGCAGCAACAAGCATACGGAGACCTTCGCGGCCGACGTCGACCGGTATCGCGTCCCGGGGAAGTGACACCGGGAACCAGAAGGAGAGCACACTCCGCCGTCTAATAGCGGACGGTATCCATCCACCGACGGCCGGCAACGGAAAATCTCCGGCAACACAATAAGGAGAGCAACAAGAACTACGAACGCCAGGTCAATCTCATCCGACCACCGTGGGAGAGCGTCCGACGACAGTCACCCGCCACGGCCACCAACAATAGAATGATCTACCCGACACCGAATCCCCGCCGCCGGCGGGCACGGTCCGCGCCGGTCCGAATACCCGCTCCGCCGCGGATTCCGGGACCGGTCGCTACGCTCGAGGTATGGCCCGCAGCGTCCGTCCCAGCGGCCCCCACGACTCCACCAACGATGCCAGCTCCACCAGCGGTAGCAGCGGTTTCGGTGGCACCAGCGGCTCCGGCGGCTCCCGCGGTGGGGCCGCCGATCCGGACGCGCCGTTGCGGGGTCTGGTCGGCTCGGGCCGCACCCACCTGCCGCCGCTGGTCGCGATGCGGGCCCGTGACGTGGCCCAGCCCACCGACGAGGACCTCGCCGAAGCCGAACGCACCCTGGTGCTACGCCCACCCGGCCGGGTCGCGAACCGTGCGCTCCGGCCGGGTGAACCGGCCCGGCCGGAGCCGCGGGTTCAGGACGCGGGCGACGCCGCGTCGGGGACGGCGGGGATCTCGCCGGTGCGCTCGTAGTTCGACAGCATCCGCAGCCGACGGGTGTGACGCTGTTCGGCGCTGAACGGGGTGGACAGGAAGACCTCGACGAAGCCGACGGCCTCGGGGACGGTGTGCATCCGCGCGCCGATGCTCAGCACGTTGGCGTCGTTGTGCTGACGGCCAAGCGTCGCGGTCTGCTCGCTCCAGACCAGCGCGGCGCGCACCCCGTCGACCTTGTTCGCCGCGATGGCCTCGCCGTTACCCGAGCCGCCGATGACGATCCCGAGGCTGTCCGGTTCGGCCGCCGTGGCCTGCGCGGCGGCGAGCACGAACGGCGGGTAGTCGTCGTCGGGGTCGTACTCGACCGGGCCATGGTCAACGGGTGCGTGGCCAAGTTCCACCAGGCGTTCGGCGAGCGCCGCCTTCAGATGGAAGCCGGCATGATCAGAACCTAGATGGACGCGCATGATGCGTCATCATGCCCGATCACGTGAAGATCGGTCCGACATCCCGGGTGCGCTTGAGTTCGTAGAAGCCGGGAGTGCCGGCCACCAGCAGTACGCCGTCCCACAGCCGGCCAGCCGACTCGCCCTTGGGTGCCGGCGTGATCACCGGCCCGAAGAAGGCGTTCTCGCCGACGGCGATCACCGGGGTGCCCACGTCCATACCGACCCGGCTGATGCCGTCGTGGTGGCTGGCCCGCAGCGCCTCGTCCCACTCGGTCGAGGTCGCGGCGTCGGCCAGCGACGCCTCGGCGCCCGCCTCGGTGAGCGCCGCGGCGAACGTCTCGGCGTTCCACTCGGCCTTCTCCACGTGCCGACGCCGGCCCAGCGCGGTGTACAGCGGACCGAGGACGTCCTCGCCGTGCTTGGCGGCCGCGGCGATGCAGATCCGCACCGGGCCCCAGGCCTGCGCCATCGCCTCCCGGTACGCCTCGGGCACCTCCTGGCCGGAGTTGAGCACGGCCAGGCTCATCACGTGCCAGCGGGCGCGGACGGGCCGTACCCGCTCGACCTCCAGCAGCCAGCGCGAGGTGATCCACGCCCATGGGCAGCTCGGGTCGAACCACAGATCGGCGGTCACGATGTCGGCGTCGGCGCCGGCGACGTTCTCGGTACTCACGAGCGAGTCTCCTCGTTTGACGGAGTGTGATCGTCGGAGTCAACCCGACCGGATGGCACCGGATTCCCGTCCGCCGCTGGTGGCGTCGTTTCGCCGCTGGCCGCCAGATAGCCGGCGACCCGGTTGACGACGGCCACGAACGGCACCGCGGCGATCGCGCCGGGAATGCCGGCGAGCACACCACCGGCGGACAGCGAGATCACGATGGCCAGTGGATGCAGTCGCACGGCGCGGCGCATCACCAGCGGCTGCAACAGATGGCCCTCGATCTGCTGCACGGCCAGCACCACCGCGAGAATGATCAGTGCGTCGGTGACGCCGCCCGAGACGAGGGTGACCAGCACTGCGGCGACCCCGGCCACGGTGGCCCCGATGATCGGGATGAAGCCACCGAAGAACGTCAGCAGCGCCAGCGGGGCGACCAGCGGCACACCGACGCCCACCAGCCCCATCGCGATCCCGAACGCGTCGACGGCCGCGACGAACACCGTCCCGCGGATGTAGCCGGTGATCGTCAGCCAGGCCTCCCGGCCGGCGCCGCGCACCCGCTGCTCGGCACCGGCCGGGAAGCGGGTGACGATCCAGCCCCAGATCCGGTCCCCGTCGTAGAGGAAGAAGAACGTGGAGAACAACGCGACCAGCAGGCTGGTGAGCGCCTCCGCGGCGACCGACGCCCCCGAGATCACGCCCGAGACGAGCCGCCCACGGTTGTTCGCGAGGTTGCGCCGGATGTCGTCGACCAGATCGTCGAGCTGGCGCTGCGACAGGTGGAACGGCCCGTCGGTCAGGTAGCCCCGGACCTGCTCGACTCCCTGGCTGACCTGGTCGGACACGGTCGGAATCTCGTTGGCGGCGTTGAACCCGACCGCCACCGCCGCCCCGGCGAGCACCACGATGAACACGAACAGCGCCGCGAACGCGGCCCCGAGCCGGGGCATGCCCATCCGCTGGAAACGATGGGCCAGTGGATGGATCAGCGCGGCGATGAGCAGCCCGGCGATGATCGGGATGACCACGAGGCGGACCCGGCCGACCGCCATCAGCAGGATCCAGATCGCGGCCCCGGTGACGATCAGCCGCCAGGACCAGCCGGCGGAGACCCGCAGCGCCACCGGGATGTGCTCCTCGGCCCGTTGCGCGGTCGACAGCTCACGCGCCGGCCCCTCCGAACGACCGGACTGCACCGGGACCGGCGAGACTCCGCCGGGATGCCCCGCGCGCGCCGCGGCCCGCAGCTCCCGTAGCCGGCGCGGCACGAACCCCTTGCGCGAGGACGAACCAGCCGAGGCCGAACCGGCCGACGACGAACCGGCCGACGAGGACGAACCAGCCGAGGACGAACCAGCCGAGGGTGCGGGCGAACCGGCCGGTGACGAACCGGCGGGCGGGCCGGGGGCTGGCGCGGCGGAGCGGGCCCGCGGCTGCACTCGACCCAGCCCAGCGACCCGTCTCACCCGCGCTCCTTCCCGACGCCGCCCGTGCGACGTCCGCCAACCCGCCGCGCGGACGATGACGCCCGCCCGTCACGCGGGAGATGTCGCCATCGTGCCGTACCGGCCGCGCCGGTGGGAGTGGCAGGGCCGCGAAACCCGACAATTCACGACGGTCACGGGCGGTGTACCGACCACGGAGGGTCTCCCACCAGGGTTCGGGCCCACCGGTGGCGTGCGAGACTGAACCTCGGTGTGAGCCGTCCCGGCAGGCGCCGGTCGACGTCCGAAGAACTAGCTGCGAGCCGACGCGCGAGCGGCAAGCTGAGAGGAACCGGGTGCCCAACAATCTCACCCGCGACGAGGCGCGCGAGCGCGCCCGCCTGCTCAACGTGGCGTCCTACGACGTCGAACTCGACCTGACGACGGGCCCGGAGCACTTCCGCACGTCGACCCAGGTCATCTTCACCAGCACCGAGCCGGGAGCGTCGACGTTCATCGAGCTCGCGGCCGCCAGCGTCGACGAGGTCGTGCTCAACGGCCGGGCGCTGGCGGTGGCCGACGTCTTCGACGGGGAGCGCATCCGCCTCGACGGGCTCGCCGAGGCCAACAACCTGCGGGTCATCGGCACCGGGGTCTACTCCCGCACCGGTGAGGGGCTGCACCGCTTCGTCGACCCCGTGGACGACGCGGTCTACCTCTACACCCAGTTCGAGACGTACGACGCGCACCGGATGTACGCCTGTTTCGACCAGCCTGACCTGAAGGCCACGTTCACCCTGACGGTGACAGTGCCCGCCGACTGGTCGGCGATCTCGGGCGGGGCGGTCGCCGCGACGGCCGAGGCCGCCATCGGGGTGCGCACGATCCGCTTCCTCGAGACACCGGTGATGTCGACCTACATCACGGCGCTGGTCGCCGGTCCGTACCACGAGGTCCGCGATGAGCACGACGGCATCGACCTGGGGCTGTTCTGTCGCCGTTCGCTGGCCGAACATCTCGACCCCGACGAGCTGTTCGAGATCACCAGGGCCGGCTTCGACTTCTACCACCGGGTGTTCGACTACCGGTACCCGTTCGGCAAGTACGACCAGTTGTTCGTGCCCGAGTTCAACGCGGGCGCGATGGAGAACGCCGGCTGCGTGACGTTCCTGGAGGACTACGTCTTCCGGGCGAAGGTCACCGAGGCCCGCCGTGAGCGCCGCGCCGAGACGATCCTGCACGAGATGGCGCACATGTGGTTCGGCGACCTGGTCACCATGCGCTGGTGGGACGACCTGTGGCTGAACGAGTCGTTCGCGACCTACATGTCGGTGCTGGCGCAGGTCACCTCCACCCGGTTCACCAACGGGTGGACGACGTTCGCCAACGCCGAGAAGGGCTGGGCGTACCGCCAGGACCAGCTCTCCTCGACCCATCCGATCGTCGCCGACGCCCCCGACATGGACGCGGTGCGCACCAACTTCGACGGCATCACCTACGCCAAGGGCGCGAGCGTGCTCAAGCAGCTCGTCGCCTGGGTCGGGCAGGAGGAGTTCCTCGCCGGCCTGCGGTCGTACTTCCGCCGCTACGAGTACGCGAACACGTCCCTGCGGGATCTGCTGGACGAGCTGGAGAACGCCTCCGGGCGTGACCTGTCCGCCTGGTCGGCCGCCTGGTTGGAGACGACCGGCGTCAACACGCTGCGCCCGCGGTTCTCCACCGACTCCTCGGGCCTGTTCACCTCGTTCGACGTCGTGCAGGAGCCGGCGAGCGCCCCGCCGACCGCCTCACGCACGCTGCGTCCGCACCGGCTGGCCGTCGGTCTCTACGATCGGGACGCCGACGGCGCGCTGGTCCGCCGCGAACGGATCGAGCTCGACGTCACCGGTGAGCTCACCGAGGTGCCGAAGATCGTCGGTGCCCGCCAGCCGGATCTGATCCTGCTCAACGACGACGACCTCACCTTCGCCAAGGTCCGTCTCGACCCGCGGTCACTGACCACCCTGATCGACTCGATCGGGTCGTTCACCGAGAGCCTGCCCCGGACGTTGTGCTGGGCGGCGGCGTGGGACATGACCCGCGACGCGGAACTCGCCGCCCGCGACTACGTCCGCCTCGTGCTGTCCGGGGTGAGCGCCGAGGACGACATCGGTGTGGTGCAGTCGCTGCTCGCCAAGGCCGATCTCACCATCGACGCCTACGGTGACCCGGCGAACCGCGCCACGGCGCTACGCGCGCTCACCGAACGCTCCGAGGAGCTCGCCCGGGCCGCCGCACCGGGCAGCGACCTGCAGCTGGTGTTCACCACGACGTTCGCCAGGGCGGAGAACCCCGAGCAGATCGCCCGGGTCCGCGCCCTGTTCGAGGGCACCGAGGTGCTCGACGGTCTGGTCGTGGACACCGAACTGCGCTGGACGCTGCTCATCCAGCTCGTCGCCCGGGGCGTCTACGGCGACGCCGAGATCGACGCCGAGCTCGCCCGGGACCGCACCGCCACCGGCGAGAAGCGCGCCGCGACCGCCCGGGCCGCCCGCCCCACCGCCGAGGCGAAGGCCGCGGCCTGGTCCGCGGTGATGGACTCGGCGGACCTGTCGAACCACCTGGCGGTGGCGACGATGAGCGGCTTCTGGATCTCCGACCAGCAGAAGATCACTCTGCCCTACGTCGACCGGTTCTTCGCCGAGATCGGCGGTATCTGGTCCTCGCGCAGCTTCGACACGGCCGCGACGATCAGCCAGATGCTGTTCCCGTCCTCGGTCATCTCCCCCGACACGGTGGCGAAGGTCGACGCCTACCTGGCCGAACGCGACCCGACCCCGCCGCTGCGCCGAGCCCTGCTCGAGGGCCGCGACGGCCTGGTCCGCGCCCTGGCCGCCCGGCAGAAGGACATCGCCGCCGGTTAGCCGGCGGCCGCGCCCGCCGTCCTGGCTTCCCTTCGTCGGCCAGGACGGCGGCACCGCCGGGCACCGCGAGCCCCTCAGCGCGGTGTGGTTCAGTGCGGGGCGGGGCTGCCAGCCGGGGCGGCGGTCGGAGCCGACGGGCGCAGGGCCGCCGGGGTGGTGGCGGCGGGGCCGGCGGCCTCGGCGAGCTGGCGGATGCCCGAGGTCAGGCCGCCGACCAGGTCGCCGAGGGAGAAACTGGACGTCATCGCGAGCGAGGCGAGGCTCGACGCGGTGTTGCTGATCCGCTTGCGGGCGGCGGGCGTGGTCGAGATCCGCACGACGCGCTGCCCCGGGGAGACCACGATCAGGACGGCCGGGTCCCGCGCGGGGTCGCCGACGAGGGTGGACAGGGTCCGCTCCGCGGCCAGGCGGATGTCACCACGCACGGCGCCGACCCGCAGCGTGAACGGGATGCCACTGTGCTTCTCGGCCTGCTCGAGCGCCCGGTCCAGCCGCTCGAGCTGCTCGGGGCTGAAGGCCTCACCAGTTGCCACTGGCTCCACCTGCTCCCGGAACGGCCTTCTCCTCGCGGGCGCCCTCGAGCTCCTCGGGACGCCTGCCGACCCAGACGTCGTCGTGCTCCCAGGCCTGGCCCGGACGGTACCGGGTCGGGCCGCTGCGCCGGCTTGACCAGGCGGCCAGCAGGATCGCGATGAGGAACCCGCCGGCGATGGTGCCGCCGTAGACACCCCAGGTCTGCAGAACGGTCAACGGGTCGGGGTTGTACTTCGTCCCGATCTCCGCGGCTGATGCCGTCGCGGCGAACACCGGAACGGTGAACATCGCGAGGCCGGCGACCGTGAGCACCCGGCGGTAGGCGGCGCCCCTGGGCCGCGCTGGACGTGGAGTCACGCAGCGAAGGTTACCGGGAAGTGGTGCCCGGGTCCTCCGAGAGGGGTACCACCCGGCCCCCACCGGAGGGTGAGTTCGGACTCTCCGTACCCGCGTCCGCCCGAACCTCGCCCAGCAGCGCCCCCAGCCGGGCCACGGCCGGTTCGGCCAGCAGCCGTTCGAGGGTGACCTCCACGCCGTCGCCGTCACGCACCGGCAGCCGCCAGTTCGGGTAGGCGTCGGTGGTGCCGGGCAGGTTCGGCTGGTGCCGATCGCCGAGCGCGTCGCCGGGCGCGGCGAGCACGACCTGGCAGGGTGAACGGACGAGCAGCCGGTGCATTCCCCGCACATAGGCGTCCAGGTCGCCAGGTGGGAACGCCTGCCCGACCCCGGGTGACGCGGGCGTCGCCGCACCCGCGGTGTCCAGCGGGTCCGTGGTGTCCAGCGGGTCCGTGGTGTCCAGCGGGTCCGTGGTGTCCAGCAGGCCCTCGGTGCGCAGCAGGGCGAGCAGGGCGTCGCGGTCACGCCGCCAGGCGTCGGCCTCGGCCTGTTCGGAGCGGCCGAGCAGACCCAGACCGGCACGCAGGCGCACATGTTCGCCTTCGAGGTAGCCGGCGGCGGTCGGCAGGTCGTGGGTGGTGACGCTGGCCATGGTGGCCGCCCGGTACCGGGCGGGGGGCAGCGGGTTGCCGTCCTCGTCCTGCTCGAACCACAGCACCGAGGAGCCGAGCACGCCGGCCGCGTCCAGCGCCGTCGCCATCGAGGGTTCGACGGTGCCGAGGTCCTCGCCGACGACGAGGGCGTCGGCCCGGGTGGCCTCGAGAGCGATGAGTCCGAGCATCGCCTTCGCGTCATACCGGACGTAGGTGCCGCGGGCCGCACCGGCACCCCGCGGAATCCACCACAGCCGGAACAGACCGAGGATGTGGTCGACCCGCAGCCCGCCGCCGCGGCGCAGCACCGCGGCGACCATCTCGCGCAGCGGGGCGTACCCGGTCTCGGCCAGGGCCTGCGGTCGCCAGGGTGGCAGCCCCCAGTCCTGGCCCTGCTGGTTGAACGAGTCCGGCGGCGCGCCGACGCTGGCTTCCACGGCGAGCACGTCCTGCAGTGCCCAGGCGTCGGCGCCCCCCGCGTCGACGCCGACGGCCAGGTCATGCACGATCCCGGCGGCCATCCCGGCGGCCCGGGCGGTGGCCTGCGCGGTGGCGAGCTGCTCGTCGCAGCGGTGTTGCAGCCAGCTGTGGAAGGCGATCCGGTCGGCGAGTTCGACCCGGGCGGCGGCGACGGCGTCGGTGTCCGGGCGGGTGAGTTCCGCGGGCCAGCCGCGCCAGTCCGACCCGTGTCGTTCGGCCAGCGCGCACCAGGTGGCGAAGTCCGCGAGGTCCGCGTCCCCCGGCTCCGCGGCGTCCGCCGCCTCCGCCGTGGTGGCGTTCGCGGAGCCGGCGGGACGGGTGGTGGCGAACAGCAGCTCGAGGGCTGCGAGCTTGGCCGTCCAGACGACGTCGCGATCGAGCAGGCCGCCGGGTCGGCCGTCGCGGCGGGCCCGGGCGGCCAGGTCGTCCACGGCGGCCCGGGTGCCGGCGTCGGCCTGGGCGTACTCGCGGGTGGCCTCGGGACGCAGGTACAGCGGTGCGGCGAAACGCCGGCTCACCGGGGAGTACGGCGAGTCGGCGACCGGGAGGGTCGGCGCGGCCGCGTGCAGCGGGTTGACCAGCAGCACGTCGGCTCCGGCCGCCCCGGACCAGGCCGCGAGCTCACCGAGGTCGCCGTAGTCGCCCATCCCCCAGCCGTGCGCCGAACGCAGCGCGTACAGCTGGATCATCCAGCCCCAGGCCCGCCAGCGCGGTCCCCGCGCCCGCAGCGCCTCGGGTCCCGGCAGCACGTCCGGCACGGCGATGACCGGGCAGCGCGACGGCTGGCCGGCGACGGTGACGTGCAGGACGTGATCACCCAGCGGCAGCCCGGCGGGCAGGGTGATCGGGCGGGCCACCCACGGCTGGCCGTCAAGCTCCCGCCGCTCCCGCGGGTCACCGGGGGCGGCCAGCGCCAGCCGCGCGCCGGTCTCCAGCTCCACCTCGGCGTGGACGTCGACACCGACCGGCAGGTACACCGTGACCGGCTCCGGCGTCGCCGCGGACACCACGGCGCAGGGCGGCAGCTGGCGGCGCCACCGGGCCTCGTGCAACCGGTCGAGGGCGGCCACCGGATCGCTCGGGTCGATGCCGAGCAGCCCCAGCACGGCGCGCACCGTGTCGGCGGCGATGGGTACCGGCTGGTCCAGCGCGTCGGTGTACCCCACCGCCACACCGCAGGCGTCGGCCAACGCGGCCAGATCCGCGGGCACCGGATCGGCGAGCGCGGCCGGATCGGCGAGCACGGGCGCAGCGGCGGGCACGGGCGGGGCGGCGGGCACAGGGCGGGGAGTGGGGTCGGCTGGGCTCACACGGTCGTCTTGGCTCACACCGCAGGATTCTGACCGGGTCCCGGGGGCGCGTCCTCACCCCGCCCCGGGTGGGGTGGTTCGAGTGCCGGTCGGCTCCACGGGGAGACGGGGGGCAGGCCGCGCGGGGAGAGCGGGGGCAGGCCCTGCGGCGGGGACGGGGGCGGGGTGTAGACGTCCGGGAGGTCGAAGGCGCTGGCCGGCTCGGCGGGAGGCAGCCACATCCGCAGCAGGGCGCCGCCGCCGCTGGGTGCGGCCTCGGCCCGCACCCAGCCACCGTGGGTGGCCACCGCGTCGGCGACGATGGCCAGGCCCAGGCCCGAACCGGGCAGTCCGCGGGCGGAGGTGGCCCGGTAGAAGCGGTCGAAGACCTGGACACGGTCCTCCGGGGTGATCCCGGGGCCCTCGTCGGTGACGGTGACCTCGGTGCCGTGGCAGCTGATCCGTACCACCGACACCGGGGGTGAGAACTTCACGGCGTTGTCCAGCAGGTTCGTCACGGCACGTTCCAGCAGGTTCGCCCGGCCGTTGACGACATGCCCACCGGTGAGGCCGACCATGGGGCCGGCACCCGCCGCGGCCGAGGTGTCGGTGGCGTCGATGCTGTCGGTGGCTCCGTCGCCGATCTCCACGTCGATCAGGATGCCCTTGCCGTTGGCGCGCCGACGGGCGCGTTCGGCGGCGGCGCGGACGATGTCGGCCAGGTCGAGTCGTTCGACCTCATCGGCGGGCACCTCGTCCCGGGCGAGTTCGACGAGCTCACTGACCAGACCGGACAGCTCACGCATCTGGGCGTCGACGTCACGCAGCAGGGCCTGGCGGTCGGCCACGGGCAGGGCCCGGTGCGGGTTGGCCTCGGCGCGCAGCAGCAGCTCGATGTTGGTGCGCAGGCTGGTCAGGGGGGTGCGCAGCTCATGGCTGGCATCGTCGACGAGCTGGCGCTGGCGGGCCCGGGAGGCCTCCAGCGCCCGCAGCATGCTGTTGAGGCTCTCCGCCAGCCGGGCGATCTCGTCGGTGCCGATGACCGGGATCAGGGCGGAGAGGTTCTGGGTGCGGGCGACCTCCTCGGCGGCGGCCGCCGCGGCGTCGACGGGTTTGAGCGCGGCGCGCGCGACGATCCGACCGGCCAGCGCCGAACCCACCACCCCGACGACGCCGACGACGAGCAGCACCAGGCCGAGTTCACGCAGCGTGCGGTCGACGTCGGTGGTGGGGCGGGCGAGCTGCAGCGCGGCGGCCACCGCCGGCCGCTGCAGCGGGACGGTGACCAGCCGGTAGGACTGCCCGTCCACGGTGATGGTGCGCAGGTTCTGGGTGCGTTCGCGGCGGGCCACCTCGGCATCGGCGGCGTTCACCGGGATCGGCACCTTGTTCCACGGTGAGACCGCGTTCTCCAGCGGGTTGCCGGCGGCGTCGAGGAACTGGCCCTCCAGGCCGAAACTGAAGGCCTGCACGCCGCTGCCCAGCGCGTTGGTCTGGATCGTGTCCGCCGATGCCTGCGCCTGTTCGACCAGCTGATCGTCGATGGCGTTGTTCAGCACGATGCTGGTCGCGCCGAGTGACACCCCGGCGACCACGGCTACGGCGGCGGCCACCGCCATGCCGACCAGCAGGGCGAGGCGGGCCCGCAGGGTGAGGCGTCCCAGCGGCGAGGACGGACGCAGCGTCGAGGGCTGACCGGCGCCGAAGCGGCGGGTGGCCCGGCGCTCACCCGAACGCCCGGGGACGGGTTGGCCGGGAGGGATCGGATGTCCCCAGGCCGGAGCGGAAACGGCGCCCGGGGAGGGCGCAGCGCTCACGTACGGTCCCCCGAGGGCTCACGCAGCACGTAGCCCACGCCGCGCACGGTGTGCAGCAGCCGGGGTTCGCCGCCGGCCTCCAGCTTGCGGCGCAGGTAGCTCACGAAGACCTCAAGCGAGTTGGACGTGGGACCGAAGTCGTACCCCCACACCCGCTCCATGATCGTCGATCGGGACAGGACCTGGCGCGGATGCCCGAGGAAGAGCTCGAGCAGCTCGAACTCGGTCTTGGTCAGCGTCAGTTCCCGCTGGCCACGGTGCACCTGCCGGCTGACCTGGTCGAGCGCGACCCCGGCGTAGGACAGCACGGCGCCGGGCAGGCCACCGCCCGACCCGGCACCACCGGCGACGCTGGCCGCCCGGGCCGCCAGTGCCGCCCGACGGATCAGCGCCCGGAGCCGGGCGAACAGCTCCTCGAGGGCGAACGGTTTGACCAGGTAGTCGTCCGCGCCGACGTCCAGCCCGCTGACCCGGTCGGCGAGGCCGTCGCGGGCGGTGAGCATGAGCACCGGCACGTCGTCGCCGCGTGCCCGCAGCTGGCGGCAGGTCTCCAGCCCGTCCATCCGGGGCATCATGACATCGAGGATGAGGATGTCGGGTTGATCGCGCTGGACGGCCGCGAGCGCGTCGATACCGTCACCGGCCGTCGCCACCTCATAGCCCTCGAACCGGAGCGAACGTTCCAGGGACTCCCGCACGGCCGTGTCATCGTCGACCACCAGTACTCGCACGGTTCCCAGTCTGCCCCGGCGGCGCCGACCCGCGGCGGTCCGCCGACTCGTCTCAGCAACACCTTTCGCGGTCTTCAGCCAGGCTTCAGCCCCGCGGCCGGCGCTGCTCAGATATGGGAGAGGTGCTCGGCGGGTCGATCCGCGGCCGGGGTACGTCCTCGGTGATGTCCGTCGCGCCGGAACCACCCGCGTTGCCGGAGATGCCGGAACCGCCGGGCTGCGCGGTGTCGTCGTCCTGCGCCGCCGGCTCGTCCTCGTCGTCGTCGACGACGGTGACCTCGCTGCGCTGGACGGACCCCAACGCGATGCCCTCGAGGCTCAGCGCGTTACGGACCCGCTCGCGCAGTTCGCGGGCGACATCCCACTGTTTGAGCGGCTGGGTCTTGATCGCCACCCGCAGGGTGTAGCCGTCCGCGGTCATCGACTCCATGCCCCACACCTCGGGCGCCTCGAGGATCACCGCGCTCCACTCGGCGTCCGACCAGAGGCTGCCGGCGGTGCGGGTGAGCACCCGCTTGGCGGCCTCGACCTCGGTGTCGTAGTCGAGCGGGACGTCCAGGACGGTGCGGGCCCACTGCTGGCTCTTGTTCCCGATCCGGGTGATCTCACCGTTGCGGACGTACCAGACCGTGCCCTCCACGTCCCGCAGCCGGGTCATCCGCAGGCTGACCGCCTCGACGGTGCCCGACACCGCGCCGACGTCGATGACGTCCCCGACGCCGTACTGGTCCTCGAGCAACATGAACATCCCCGACAGGAAGTCGCGCACCAGGTTCTGGGCGCCGAATCCGACGGCGATTCCCAGCACACCGGCGCTGGCGACGATCGGGGCGAGATTGATGCCCAGCTCGCCGAGGATGCTCAGAAAGGCCAATCCGAACACGAAGACAGAGGTCACGCTGCGCAGGAGTGAGCCGGCGGTCGCGGCCCGCTGACGGCGCCTTTCCATCAGGACGGACGGATCACCGAACGCGCCGAGCAGTGTTCCGGCCCGCGTCCCGCGAAACGGCCCGGCGGCGTTGCCGGACCCGGCCCGTTCGGTCGTTCGGCGAATGAACCGGTGCAGCAACGCGCGGACCAGGAAGGCGATGACCAGGATCAGGGCGATGCGGATCGGGGTGCCGAGGAAGACCTCCGCACCCGAGGCGAGGTAGTTGCTGTGCGTGGCGTTGTAGACGGTGCGACACAGCAGGCCGGGGTCGGTACCGCAGGCGTCCCGCACGGCGTTGGCGACACCGGCCAGGGAGACCAGCGGATCCGTGCTGGTCGTCGGGCTGGGGGTGGGCATCGGGGTGATCGTCGCGGCGACGGAGGCGGCCGTGGCGGTGGGGCCTGGCGGGCTCGACAGCAACATGCCCAGTCCGGGGATGGGGATGAGCGGGGCGGCCAGCAGGGACGAGGCGGGCGTCACGACGTAGGTCGACCTTCCGATGCTGATCTGATGGATGTCGGGCCGGTTCCCCCCGGGAGACGACGATCAGCGATCAGTCTCGCCGATGCCCACCACCTCCCGGCACCCCACCCCCCACGTCAACGGCGTGGCACCGATCCGTCCACTATCGGGACCACGCCCGGCAAACAGTCGACGCTGCGTAACCAACAGGCCGCACAATGATCGGCGGAGAGTGACAAACGCCACCAGATATGTGCAGCGACACGGTGTGAATTGCGATGACCATGCAAACAGGCTCGCGTTCTGCCGCCGAAGGCGGTTGACTGTCCATTGTCACCGGAGACGCTGTGCAGATCGGCCCGTAAAGGGCCCTCGGTGGGCAGGAGGTCGGCGCGTGGCAGAGGCGCTGGTTCTCAACGCCACGTATGAGCCTCTGTGCGTGGTGTCGCAACGGCGCGCGCTCGTTCTGGTCCTGACGGACAAGGCGGTCATGGTCGAGTCCGCCGGCCAGGTACTTCGGTCCGCGGCGACGTCGATCGACGTTCCCATCGTGGTGCGGTTGGCCCGGTTCGTGCGGGTGCCCTACCGCTCCCAGGTTCCACTCACCCGCAAGGGCGTACTGGCCCGTGACCACCACCGGTGCGTTTACTGCAACGCGCCGGCCACCTCCTTGGATCATGTGATTCCCCGTTCCCGCGGGGGTCAGCACGTATGGGAGAACGTCGTGGCGGCCTGCGGTCGCTGCAACCATGTCAAAGCCGACCGGGCTGTCGCCGATCTGGGCTGGCGGCTTCGCACGGCACCTCGAGCGCCGAGCGGAGCCGCTTGGCGCATTCTGGGCTCCCGTCGGATGGATCCGCGCTGGTCGGCCTATCTGAGCGCGGATGTGACCGAGGCAGCCTCCGCCTGAGGCCACCGGCCGCGCCGCCCCGGGATTCCCACTGCCGGGGCGGGGCAGGTAGCCGGAGTGCGCATTCTGGTGACCGGTGCTACCGGGTACATTGGCGGCCGGCTGGCCCCTCGTCTGCTTGAGCGCGGCCACACCGTGCGGGCCATGACCCGCGACCCGGCCCGGTTGCGGGATGTCGCCTGGGCCGGCCAGGCCGAGATCGTCCGGGCCGACGCCCGCGAACCCGACACGTTGGGTCCGGCCCTGCGCGGGGTGGACGTCGCCTACTACCTGATCCACTCGATCGACGGCGGCGGCGACTTCTCCACCGTCGACCGGCAGGCCGCGACCGCCTTCGCCACCGCCTGCCACGACGCCGGCGTGCGGCGCATCATCTACCTCGGCGGCCTCGGGCCGGCCCAGGACGCCGGCGGGGGCGGGAAGGCCCTGTCCGCGCATCTGAGTTCGCGGCACGAGGTGGCCCGCATTCTGCTCGACTCGGGTGTGCCCACCCTCGTCCTGCGGGCAGCGGTGATCATCGGTAGTGGCAGCGCCTCGTTCGAGATGCTGCGTCACCTCACCGAGCGTCTGCCGATCATGCTCACCCCGCGCTGGGTGCGCACCCGCATCCAGCCCATCGCCGTCCGGGATGTCCTGCACTATCTGATCGGCGCGCTCGAGGCGCCCGCCGACGCCCACGGCTCGTTCGACATCGGCGGACCGGACGTGTTGACCTACGCCGAGATGATGCAGCGCTTCGCCGCGGTCGAGGGGCTACGGCCGCGGATCATCCTCGGCGTGCCGATGCTGTCCCCCGGCCTGTCCTCGCTGTGGGTCGGGGTGATCACCCCGGTGCCCAAGGCCATCGCCCGGCCGCTGGTGCGCTCGCTACGCACCGAGGTGGTGGTGCGCGACGGCGGGGCGGTGCGCACGATCATCCCCGACCCGCCGGACGGTCTGATGGGCTTCGACGCCGCCGCCGCCCACGCCCTGAGCCGGGTCCGCGAGCGCGGTGTGGAGACCCGCTGGTCGACCGCGGTCTGGCCGGCGAGGTCCGGTGGCCAGACCGCCACCTCGCCCCCCGGCGAACCCGCGCCCACCGATCCGCAGTGGAGCGGCGGGGCGCTGTTCGTCGACGAACGCGACAGTGACGTCGCGGCCGACCCGGCCCGGCTGTGGGCGGTCATCGAGGGCATCGGCGGGGAGAACGGCTGGTACTCGTGGCCGCTGGCCTGGTCGGCCCGCGGCTGGCTGGACACCCTGGTCGGTGGGGTCGGCCCGCGGCGTGGCCGACGCGATCCGGCGTCGGTCCACGTCGGCGAGGCCCTGGACTTCTGGCGGGTCGAGGAGATCGAACCCGGACGGCTGCTGCGCCTGCGCGCCGAGATGAAGCTGCCCGGTGAGGCCTGGCTGGAACTACGGGCCCTGCCCGGCGACAGCCCCGGCACCGCGCTGTACCGCCAGCGGGCGGTGTTCCGTCCGCACGGGCTCAACGGGCAGCTCTACTGGTGGGCGGTCAGCCCCTTCCACGCCATCGTGTTCGGTGGCATGGCACGCAACATCGTCCGCGCGGCCGAGCACCTGGCCGCCGCGGACGACGAACGCTCAGGAGTGGCCCCGGCCCTGCACCGGGGGTCCACCGTCTGAGGTGCCGCCGGGGGACAGTTCGCCGAAGACCGGTCGCGGCGGGGCGGCGGGGTCGGCGTCGGGAAGTTCGGTGTCGAACCAGACCCGCTTGCCGTTGACCGTGGTCTCCACGCCCCAGGCCATCGACAGGGCCTCGACGAGCAGCAGCCCCCAGCCGGACTCGGGGTCGGGCCGGTTGGCCGCCGCCGCCCCCGGCCGTGGCAGATGGGCGCCCTCGCGGTCCTCGACGCTGACCCGCAGCCGACCGGGCTCCAGAAACGCCCGCAGCACCAGGTCGCTGCGCGCGTGCAGGACCGCGTTCGTCACCACCTCGCTGACCAGCAACGTCACATCCTCGACCGCGGCGATGCCGTAGTCGAGCAGGACGGCGCGGATCGCCGTGCGGGCCTGCCCGGAGGAGGCGGCCACCGCGGGCAGGGAAAGCTCCAGCAGCGGCGGGTTCACCGTGAGCGTGGTCAGCACGATCAGCGCCGTGTCGTCATCGGTACGGCTGGGCAGGTCGGCGGCGAGCAGGCAGCGTTCCAGCAGCGAACGGGCGGTCTCCTGAGCGGGGCCCTCACCGGTGCCGGCGATGACGTCCGGGCCGAACCAGCTGCGCGCGGCGAACGAACCGCCGCGGGGTCGACGCCGGCGCCGTTCGACGCCGCGGGCGGGCAGCGGCTGCTCTCCGCGCCGGTCCTCGCCGCTGCGCCGGTCGGCGACACCGGGCGGGGGGCCCTGGGACGGGCCGGGGGCCCGACGGTCCGTCCAGACGCCGGGGGCCGCGTCGGCCATCTCACTGAAACCAGCCGCGATCGCGGCCGCGGCGTCGAGTTCGGCCTGGGCCTCCCGGGCCGCGGCGGCCTTGGCGCGCTGTTCGATCAGCCCGCGACGCAGGTTCTGCAGCCCGTCGGAGAGCGGGCGGCGACGCGACTCGACCAGACCGTCGGTGAACATCACCAGTGCGGATCCGGGCGGCAGGGTCACCCTGGTCTCGCTGAAGCCGGCGGCCTCGCCCTCGCCGACCCCGAGCGGCAGGCCCGGTTCGAGCACCAGATAGTCGGGGTCCTCGTCGGGCAGCACGACCAGGGGTGCCAGGTGGCCGGCGTTGGCGATGACGGCCCGTCCGGTGTGCCGGTCGTAGACGGCGTACATGCAGGTCGCCATCTGCAGGCCGGGCAGCATCCCGACCACCCGGTCGAGGCGGTAGAGCACGTCCGCCGGCGGCCACTCCTCGAGCGCGTAGGCGCGCAGCGCCGCCCGCAGCTGACCCATCACCGCCGCCGCCTGCAACCCGCGGCCCATGACGTCGCCGATCGCGACGCCGAACCGGCCGCCGGAGAGCGGGATGATGTCGTAGAAGTCGCCACCGACCTCGGTGCCGGCCGTTCCGGGGCGGTACTCCATGGCGATCTCGACGCCGTCGAGCGCCGGGGGGTTCGCCGGCAGCAGCGAACGCTGCAGGGTCAGCGCCGACTCCTGGGCCTCCCGGAACCGCATCGCGTTGTGCAGTGCGATCGAGCCGCGCCGGGCCAGTCCCTCCAACAGCAGGATCTCGTTGTTGCGGTAGTCACCCGTGGGCCGCCCGACCGAGAGCACACCGAAGATCTCCCCGCCGGCGGACAGCGGGACATGCGCCGTCGGCCCGTCACGTAGCTGACGGAACCGCTGGTAGCCCGATTCGGTGGCGGCCGTGCGCAGGGCGCGCATGTCCGCCAGGCGCGGCAGGCTGTAGGTCTGCCCGGAGCGCAGCACCAGCCCCGGCGGGTAGTCGTCGGCGAGCAGCGGGGGGCGAGCGGAGATCATGGCGCGCAGCAGCTGGTCGACCCGCGGGTCAAGCGAGCTCGAGGCCGCGAGCTGCGGGGTGTCCTCCTCGCGCAGCCACACCAGGCTGACGGCGCCCAGGTGGGGCAGGACGAGGTCGGCGAGCAGGCGGGCGACCCGGTCCGGGTCCAGCGACTCGGCGAGCAGCAGACCCGCGTCGGCCAGGAAGCTGCCGGGAACTCCCCCGGACTGGCCCAGACCCGGCAGGTGGCCCACCGGCCCACGCCTGCCCGGCCCACCCCCGGCCTGCCCACTCCCGCCCGGCCCACCCCCGGCCGGGCCACGGGCAGGGGCCGCGCCCGCCGAGCGGACGCCGCGGGCGGTGCGGCGCAGCACGCCGACCAGCCGATCGACCGCCCGCCGACCGGACGCGGCCGCTGCCGCCCCCGGACCGGCGTCAGCCACCGCGCCACTCGCGCCGACCGCGCCCGTCTCGTCGCCTGGTACAGCGGAGTCGGACGCGTCTGACCGATGCCCGGGAGCCTGGTCGGACGTCGAAGCCGTATCCACTCGCTTCTGACGGTTCCCGACTCCCGGGACTGAGCCGTAACGGCCAGTCACCTGGTCCACCTGCGGAAGTGTAGTTCCGTACCCTGACATCGCGCAGCGCGAGCAGGTCGGTCGGACCCGACAGCGGGGCCCCGTTCGCTACCAGGATGGAGCGGATGAGTACACGTCATGGCAGCACAGATGATTCCATGATTGATCCAGACGATGCCGATCGCCCCGGTTCTCCGGCTCCGGGGGGCGCCGACTGGTGGCGCCGGGCCGTGCTCTACCAGGTGTACGTGCGCAGCTTCGCCGACTCCGACGGCGACGGGGTCGGCGACCTGCCGGGTCTGCGCCGCCACCTGCCGGTGCTGGTCGAACTCGGCGTGGACGCGCTGTGGATCACCCCGTTCTACCGGTCCCCGATGGCCGACCACGGCTACGACGTGGCCGACCATCGCGACGTCGACCCGCTGTTCGGGCGGCTCGCCGACCTGGACGCGCTGCTGGCCGAGGCCGCGGCGGCGGGGCTGCGGGTACTCGTCGATCTCGTCCCGAACCATTCCAGCGCCGCGCATCCGGCGTTCGTCGAGGCGCTCGCCGCACCGCCGGGTGACCCGCGGCGCGCGCTGTACGTCTTCCGGGACGGGCGCGGAGCGGACGGGGCGGCCCCGCCGAACAACTGGCGGTCGGTCTTCGGCGGCCCGGCCTGGACCCGCGTCCCCGACGGCCAGTGGTACCTGCACCTGTTCGACGCCGCGCAGCCGGACTGGAACTGGTCGCATCCGGCGGTGCGCGCCGACCACGAGACGACCCTGCGGTTCTGGCTCGACCGGGGGGTCGACGGGTTCCGCATCGACGTCAGCCACGGCCTGGTCAAGGACGCCGAGCTGCGGGACAACCCGCCCGGCGTGGACCTCGAACCGGACAGCGGTTTCCGGGACGGGGCCGAGCCGCACGTGTGGGACCAGGACGGCGTCCACGAGATCTACCGGTCCTGGCGGACCCTCACCGAGGGTTACACCGCTCGTGATGGTCGGGCCCGGGTCCTCATCGGTGAGACCTGGGTGAGCGATCCGGTCCGGCTGGCCCGCTATGTCCGCCCCGACGAGCTGCATCTGACGTTCTCGTTCTCGTTGCTGGGCGCGCCGTTCACGTCGTCGGCGTGGCGGGCGGCGATCGACGCCGAACGGGACGCCCTCGGCGCGGTCGGGGCCGCGGCCACCTGGGTGCTGGCCAACCATGACGTGGTCCGTCCGGTGGGCCGCTACGGCGGCGGGGCGGTCGGTGAGCGCCGGGCCCGGGCGGCCCTGCTGACCATGCTGGCGCTGCCCGGGGTCGCCGTGCTCTACCAGGGTGACGAGCTGGCCCTGCCGCAGGTCGAGGTGGCCCCGGCCGACCGGCGCGACCCGGTGTGGACCCGTTCCGGGGGTACCTCGGTGGGCCGGGACGGCGCCCGGGTGCCGATGCCCTGGTCGGGGGACGCGCCGCCGTACGGCTTCAGCGCGGACGGTGTCCGGCCGTGGCTGCCGCAGCCGGCGGACTGGGCGGCGCGCACCGTGCTGGCCCAGGCCGCCGATCCGATGTCGACCTGGCTGCTGGTGCGCGGCGCGCTCACGCTGCGTCGCTCACTGCCGCATCTGCGGGGCGACGAGCTGCGCTGGCGCGACGATGTTCCGGCCGGTTGCCTGGCCTTTGACCGGCTTCCGCCGGCTTCGGGCGCCGAACCCGGTTCCGCGTCTGCGTCCGGATGCACCGCCGGGACGGCCACCTCGGTGGGGCCGTCCGGTATGACGTGTGTGATGGCCACGGACGGGCCGGTGCGGCTGGCGATCTCCGGACGGCTGGCGCTGGCGAGCGGACCTGTGGGTTATGACGGTGCGACCCTCGATCTGCCGGCGGACACGACCGTCTGGGTGGCGCCGCCCGCCCCCTGAGGGCCCACGCGTGGCCGGGGCGGTCGATGGCTGGCGCACAATGGACCAGTGAGCCAGCCTTCCACCCCGGCCCAGCCCACCACGACCTTCTTTGACGCGGTCGGCGGGGAGCCCACCTTCCGCACGCTGGTCGCGCGGTTCTACGAGGGCGTGGCCAGTGACCCGGTGCTGCGCCCGCTCTACCCGCAGGACGATCTCGAGGGCGCCGAGGAACGGCTACGGCTGTTCCTCATCCAGTACTGGGGCGGTCCCAGCGACTACCAGGCGCTGCGCGGCCATCCGCGGCTGCGGTTGCGCCACGTCCCGTATGCCATCGGCCACGCCGAACGTGAGGCGTGGCTGGTCGTGATGCGCCGGGCGGTCGATTCGCTGAACCTGCCACCCGACCAGTTCGCCACCCTGTGGGAGTACCTGCGCACCGCCGCGAAGTCCCTGCAGAACCGACCGGACTGACACACCCGTAACACCGTGACGCCCATGGTGGCCCGCCTGTTCCTGGCCGGCCACCATGGGCGCGTAGGGGCTCAGTCGCGGGTGAGCCTGCGGTGGGTCACCCGGTGCGGGCGGGCGGCCTCCTGGCCGAGGCGGTCGATCTTGTTGGCCTCGTAGTCGGCGAAGTTGCCCTCGAACCAGAACCAGCGCCCCGGGTCCTCATCCGTGCCCTCCCAGGCCAGGATGTGGGTGGAGACCCGGTCCAGGAACCACCGATCGTGGGAGATCACCACCGCGCAGCCGGCGAACTCCAGCAGCGCGTCCTCGAGGGAGCGCAGCGTCTCGACGTCCAGGTCGTTGGTGGGTTCGTCGAGCAGCAGGACGTTGCCGCCGCGCTTGAGGGTGAGCGCGAGGTTGAGCCGGTTGCGCTCACCACCGGAGAGCACCCCGACCGGCTTCTGCTGGTCGGGGCCCTTGAAGCCGAACGACGACACCCACGCCCGGCTGGGCAGTTCGGTCTTGCCGACGATGATGTGATCCAGCCCGTCGGAGACGATCTGCCAGACGTTCTTCTTCGGGTCCAGGCCCGAGCGGGACTGGTCGACGTAGGCGATGTCGACGGTGTCGCCGATGACGAGCTCACCCGCGTCCGGTGTGGCCTGCCCGGTCAGCATCGTGAACAGGGTGGTCTTGCCGACCCCGTTCGGGCCGATGACGCCGACGATGCCACCGCGGGGCATCGTGAACGACAGCCCTTCGATGAGCGGCCGGTCGTCGAAGCCCTTGGCGAGGCCGCGGGCCTCGATGACCTGGTTGCCCAGGCGGGGGCCGGGTGGGATCTGGATGTCGTCGAAGTCGCGCGGCCGGGCCCGGTCGGCCTCGGCGGCGAGCTCCTCGTAACGGGCCAGGCGGGACTTGCTCTTGGTCTGGCGGGCCTTCGGGTTGGAACGGACCCATTCCAGCTCCTGGGCGAGGACCCGGCGCCGCTTGGCGTCCTTCTGGCCCTCCACCTTCAGCCGGCCGGCCTTGTTCTCCAGGTAGGTCGTGTAGTTGCCCTCGTAGGGCAGGGCGCGACCGCGGTCGAGCTCGAGGATCCACCCGGCGACGTTGTCGAGGAAGTACCGGTCGTGGGTGACGGCGAGCACGGCGCCGGCGTAACGGGCGAGGTGCTGCTCGAGCCAGGCGACGCTCTCGGCGTCGAGATGGTTGGTGGGCTCGTCGAGCAGCAGCAGGTCGGGGGCCTCCAGCAGCAGCTTGCACAGCGCCACCCGGCGCCGCTCACCGCCGGACAGCAGCGACACGTCGGCGTCGCCCGGGGGCAGCCGCAGCGCGTCCATCGCCTGGTCGAGCTGACTGTCGAGCTCCCAGGCGTTCGCCGCCTCGATCCTGTCGATCAGCTCGGCCTGCTCGGCGAGCAACGCGTCGAAGTCCGCGTCGGGCGCGGACATCTTCTCGTTGATCTCCTCGTAGCGGGCGAGCACCCGACGGATCTCCTGGACGCCGTCCTCGACGTTGCCGCGGACATCCTTGGTCTCGTCCAGGGATGGTTCCTGGGCGAGCATGCCGACGGTGTAGCCCGGGCTGAGGGTCGCGTCGCCGTTGCTCGGCTGGTCGATCCCAGCCATGATCTTCAGCAGGGACGACTTCCCGGCACCGTTGGGACCTACCACCCCGATCTTGGCTCCGGGTAGGAACGACAGGGTCACATCGTCGAGGATGACCTTGTCGCCGTGGGCCTTGCGCGCTTTGCGCATCTGGAAGACGTACTGCGCCATGTCTCCAACCCTAGGGCATGACGATGCGGGGCCCGACGCCGGTGATCGGCCCGCCGTGGGTGGGTAGCACTCACCCGGTTGCGGGCACGCAACGTATGACGGCGAACACCCGACGGAATCGGATGGCCTGCGATGCCCGGCATGCGTGCGAACGATCACCGCTTCGGACTGGCGGCCGAGGCCTACGTCTTCGGCTACCCGCTGGTGAGCAGCGTGCGACTGCTGGAGCGGTACGCCGGCGGTGGGCTCGGGAGCCGCGGGAACACCGGCTTCAACTACTTCGACCACCAGTGGGAGCTGCCCGGGCCGCGCTCGTCGTTCGTCAGCCTGGAGGCGGACCTGCTGTCGTCGATCGCCCTGGTCGACCTCGCGGTCGGCCCGGTGATCCTGAAGGTGCCGACCGACCCGGAGCCGCCGCTGCTGGTCGTGTTCACCGACCTGTGGCGCAACGTGTTCGCCTACGTGGGGTCGGCCGGCATCACCGGCACCGAGCCCCCGGTGCCCTCGTCCTACATCCTGGTGCCGCCCGGGTGGACGCGGCGGCTGCCCGTCGGCTTCGTCCCGATCGAGGCCCCCACCCGGCTGCTCATCGTGACCGCGCGGATCGCCCTGGACAGCCGGCAGGACGCCGACCTCGTCCACCATCGACAGGACGCCCTGCGGCTGTTCCCACTCAACCCGCACGGGCCGGCGGCCCCCGGCCCGCCCCCGTTCACCTCGACGATCTGCGATGACCTGCGGTTCTGGGAGGAGCTGCGGATGTGGCTGGCGGCGTTCCCGCCGGCGTCGGCCGAGGTCGAGTACGCCCGCCGGTTCGCCCCGCTGGGCCTGTTCGACGATCCGTCGCCCTACGTCGACCCGGATCCGTCGCTGGCCTGGTCGCTGCGCGGCGGCCTGCGGGCGGGCCGCGACGGCCTGGAACGTCTGGTGCACGCCGGACGGGCGCTGCGCGGTGGCTGGTCGAGCACCCCACACGCGCTGGACTTCAACATCGACTTCTTCGGTCCCGGTACCCGCGACGACCCGGCCTGGCGGATCGCGGACCGCCAGCACGGACGCCTGGCCCGGGCGATCCTCGCCCGCCAGCCGGTCGGCCCGACCCACGGCTACCGCAGTCTGCGCGCGAGCTGCCTGTTCGACGCGGACGGTCGACGTCTGACCGGCGCGCACCGCTACACCCTCGACCTCGCGCCGCCGCCGGACGGGGCGAGCTGGTCACTCACCATGCACGACTATCCCGACTACTACCTGGTCGACAATCCGCTGTCCCGCTACTGGCTGGGCAGCCGCACCAAGGGCTTACGCATCCGGCGGGACGGCTCGGTCCGCCTGTTCCTGCAGTGCGAACCACCGTCGGACGACGACGAACTGGCGAACTGGCTGCCCACCGCTCCCGGCGACTTCCGCCCGACCCTGCGCGTCGACGGCCCCGGCCCCGCGGTACTCGACGACAGCTACGCCCCACCCACCATCCAGCGAATCGACTGACCCGGACGACCCACCACCAGCACCACCACCAGCACCATCACTGCCGGCACCGGCTGCCACGCACCGGCTGCCACTTGCTGGGCGCGGCTCACCGGCTGCCGGACCGTCCCTGGCCAGGCGCCGAGGCGAGGGTGAGGCTCAGCGGTGGACGAGCGCCGGCCCCGACCTCGTCGACGCGCCCAAGCGACCCGAGCACCGTGACCGCCGCCGACCCCGCGCGGGTCACCGCGCCGGGGGTGCTGGGAGTACCGGGGGCAGCGGGGATGGCGAGCCGGACGGGGAGGATCTGGCGGTCCACCGTGCGGTCCCGCCCGTGGGTGTCCGTGGCGAGCAGAGCGACGGTGACCGACGTGCCGCGGCCACCGCGCACGGCGCTCGCCGTCACGGTGGGTGAGTCCGGTTCTGCGGTGTCGCCGCCACCGGACGGGGTGAGGTCCGCCGGGTCGAGGCCGTCCGCGTCGACGGTGAGGGTGAACGCGCTGGCCGCCCGCGGATCGACCGGGACCGTCAGGCGATGGCTGCCGGCGGTGACCACCAGCCGAGCCGATCGCACCGGTCCCAACACCGACCGGGCGCCGACGGCCACCGTCACCTCGACCTGCCCGCCGGCCCGGACAGCCAGCCGTTCGAGCCGGGCCGCCGACGGCGAACTCGGCGACCGGTTGTAGGCGGTGGCCAGCCGCAGCAGGTAGGCCGGCCGGCCGGGATGGTCCGCCGCGACGGTCAGGTCGTCCACACCGCGGGCGATGGCGTACAGCTGCCGGCCGTCGAGGTCCGGCCCGTTGGCGGTCACCGGCGAGGGATGCCCCAGGAAGGCGGGGCTGGCCGCGACGAACACCAGCGGCCGCCCCGGCAGCCCGGCCACCATGGCGCGCAGGTCCTTGTCGTGGTCGGTGAGCACGAGGTTGTCGCGCACCGCCCCGGAGAACACGAAGCCGGTCAGTACCGCCACGGCGGTCACCACCGGCACGAGCACCGCGAGGCCCACCCGCCGCCCGCGGGCCAGCAACGCCGCCGCCCCCGCGGCAGCGCCCCGCGCACCCAGATGGACCAGCGGGATGAGCACCGGGACCAGGTAGAACGGCCCGACATAGCGAATCCCACCCCACAGCTCGGCCGCGTTCCACGCCCCCCAGAACCCCACATATCCGATCAGGAACACCACGGCGCCGACCCCGAGCATCGCCGCCGGGGCGGGCAGCCGTCGCCGCACGGCGGCGCCGATCGCCGCGGCGGCCAGCACCACCCCGCCGCAGGCCCAGCCGCCCATCAGCCACAGATGGTCCCCGACCGAGCGCAGCCCGTCGGGCAGCCCGAACTGGTGCAGCCCGTCCGCGGGGTAGAGCCGGCGCCCACCGAAGCCGAGCCGGTCGTCCGGTTCGAGCAGGGCGAACGGCAACCGCAGCGGGTTGCCGGTCGCCGCCAGGTTCGTCACCAGCACCACCACGGCGGGCACGGCCAGCCCGCACAGCAGCCAGCGCAGCAGCCACCAGCGCCGGCCCACGCTGGTGACCGCCAGCCACACCGCCAGCGGACCCAGCAGCAGCACCACGTCGTAGGGCCGCACCGCGGCGGCCACTCCCAGGGCGGCGCCCCCCAGCGCGACCGGCCAGGCCCGCAGGCGACGCCGCCCGCGCAGCACCCCGAGGACCGCGGCCTGCGTCAGGATGAGCGCCGGCAGATAGCTGAGCACCATGGCGCTCTGGATCACGGTCAGCGGGGAGAACGCGAGCAGGGTCGCGGACAACGCCGCGACGCGGCGGCTCCCGCCCAGCTCCACGCCGAGCAGGTAGGTGACGACCACCGCGGCCGCGGCGATGACGGCCAGCGCCAGGTCGATGCTGCCGGTCAGCAGCAGACCGACCGCGTAGATCGCCGGGACGAACGGCGTGTACTTCAGGACGTAGTGGCCGTCGACCACCGTGCCCAGCCACGGCAGGTAGGACTGCGCCGGGTCGGGCGCGGCGGGGAACAGCCGCCCGGCGGCGAGGGTGCGGGCGTGCAACAGGTAGATGCCCTCGTCGTTGTTCACCGACAGCAGCGGGAACACGGTGTGCCGCAGCACGACCGCGCCGAGGCCCGCGCACACGGCGAGCGCCACCACGTACCAGCCGACCGCGCTGCGCCGGGGCACGGACGCGTCGTCATCGTGCCCGGTTGTCACCCCCGGCACGCTACCGAGCGGTCGCGGCCCACCGGGCGGCAGGTCCGGCCCGCGCCGCACTGGCCACGGACCGGACCCGCGCGGGCTAGCCGACCAGCGCATCCGCGTGACGATCCGCGCTGTCGCGCCCGTCGTGGCGGCTCGACATCTCGGCGGGCAGGGGCAGCTCCGGCAGGTCGGCGAATTCCGCCAGCCCGTCGTCACCCGCCGCCACGGCATCATCGGTGAACTCCTCGGCCTGGTCGTCGGGCTGGCCGGCGGCCTGGTCGTCGGGCTGGCCGGCGGCCTGGTCGTCGGGCTGGCCGGCGGCCTGGTCGTCGGGCTGCGCGGTGGGTGCCGGCGCGGGCGCGGGCGTGCTGCCCCGGGCCAGTCGCTGCGAGCGGGCGCCATGCCAGGTCAGCTCGGCCCCGACAGCCTCGGCGTCGATCTCGAAGGAGACCCGCCGCTCGCCCTCGCTCGTCTCGAACGACCGCTGGCGCAGATGCCCGAAGACCAGGGCCCGGTCCCCCTTGGTCAGGCTGGAGGCGACGTTGTCGGCGAGCTGGCGCCAGCAGGAGACCCGCACGAACAACGTGGCGCCGTCGACCCAGCGGTTCTCCGCCCGGTCGAACCGCCGCGGCGTGGACGCCAGCCGAAAGCTGCAGACGGACGCGCCGCCCGCCGTCACCCGCAGCTCCGGCGCGTCGACGAGGTTGCCGACGACAGTGATGGTGGTGTCAAGCATGGTGCTCCTCAGGTTCAGGGAGGGTGCCCCACGACCGGTGTTCGGGGTGCGTCCCAGCCTGCGACACCACCGCGGCCCGGCAAAGCCCATCCGGTGTGGCTGTGGACGACGCGACGCCGTCCACAGCCGGCGCATCCCCACATCGGGCCCGGTAGGAGCGGCCCGGGGCGGGCAACACCGTTCGCGGACGGGAACACCGTCCGGGACACCCCGGTTGTCGCTGTGGGGCTGTTGCCCTCACGGACGCCGCACCCGCCACTGGCCGTAGACCCGGGCGATCCGGGCCACGCCGTCCACGGCAGGCGGTGCCGTCCGTGGGGCGAACCGTCGCCGCGGGCCCCGGCAGCACTCGTGCCGTCCCGCGCATCGCCACACCGCCACGCCGCCACACCGTCGTACCGGAGGACACTGATGTCGACGACCACGACCCCCACCAGCACGGATGCCGCCGCGAGCGGCTCGTTCCGACTCGGCGACGACCTGCCGGTCAACCGGCTCGGGTTCGGCGCGATGCGGATCACCGGCGCTGGGATCTGGGGGCCACCCGCCGACCCGGCGCAGGCCCTGGCCGTCCTGCGCCGAGCTGTAGATCTTGGCGTGACCTTCATCGACACCGCCGACTCGTACGGTCCGGAGGTCAGCGAGGACCTGATCGCCGAGGCGCTGTACCCATACCCGGCCGACCTGATCATCGCCACCAAGGGCGGGCTGACCCGCGGCGGCCCGAACCAGTGGGCCCCCGTCGGCCGCCCCGCCTACCTGCGTCAGCAGGTGGAGATGTCGCTGCGCCGCCTGCGACTCGAGCGCATCGACCTCTACCAGCTGCACCGGATCGACCCCGACACCCCCGTCGAGGACTCCCTCGGCGAACTGAAAGCTCTCCAGGACGAGGGCAAGATCCGCCACATCGGCCTGTCCGAGGTCAACGTGACCGAGCTGGCCCACGCCCGTTCCATCGTGCCGATCGTCAGCGTGCAGAACCGCTACAACCTGGCCTACCGCACCGCCGAGGAGCTGCTCGACTACGCCGAGAAGGAGAACATCGCCTTCATCCCCTGGGACCCGATGGCCACCGGCCGGCTGGCCCAGCCCGGCGGTGTCCTCGACACCGCCGCCAGGACGCACACCGCCTCCCCCGCCCAGCTGGCCCTCGCCTGGCTGCTGCGCCGCTCGCCGGTGGTCCTGCCCATTCCCGGCACCTCGTCGGTGGCCCACGTGGAGGAGAACATCGCCGCCGCCGGCATCACCCTCACCGACCAGGAGTTCACCGACCTGGCCCACCTCGCCGCCTGACCCAAGCAACGCCTAGGTACCAGCGGTACCACCGGCTGATCGCCGAGTAGCCCCGGCGGCCGTCACCCGATCAGGTGACGGCCGCCGGGCTCGGCACCAACGCCGCCAGGCACGACGAAGCACCACAACCGCGACCACAGGCCGTCTCTTCGACGCTCCGGACGCAGGCGTGTCCACCACGTGTCCAGCACAGGCCCTGAACTTGCTACCCTGAGTTCGGCCCGCCCGGTGGGCCCACGCATCAGCGCGCCCGTAGCTCAGTGGATAGAGCGAGTGCCTTCTAAGCACCAGGTCGCAGGTTCGATCCCTGCCGGGCGCACGCGGGGATCATGCCCACATGCTGCGCCTTTTCGATCCCCTTGTCATGTCTGCCGGGGGGCAGAGCCCCCCGAGACCCCCCGGGTGTAGCAACGCGTGTAGCAACGGGCATCGGGTGTGTTCAGGGCCTCGGGTTGGTCAGGTGGCCATCGAGCTTGCCGAGGGCACGGCGCTTCTCGCCCATGGATGCGTGGGCGTAGATCGTCATCGTGACCTCGATCGCCGAGTGTCCGGCGATGTCGCGGACGATGTGCGGCGGGACGCCGAGGTCGAGAAGCAGGGTGACGCAGGTGTGCCGTAGCCCGTGGAACACCACGCTGTCGAGGCCGGCCGCCCGTCGTAGTGGCATCCAGAACCGGCGGAGGTTGTCCGGTTCGATCGGGGTTCCGATCTTGGTGGTGAAGACGTGACCGGTATTCACCCACCGCGTGCCGGCCGTTTCCCGCTCGGCATCCTGGAGCTTGCGGTGCTCCGTCAGCGCGTCGGCTACCAGGCCCAGCAGCGGAAGGGTACGTTCCGAGTCGTCCGTCTTCGGCGGGAGCAGCCGCAGTTCCCCGCCGACCCGTTGCAGGGTGTGGCGGATGGTGAGCGTTTGCCGTTCCTCGTCGATGTCGGACCACTGGAGTCCGAGCAGTTCCCCACGGCGCATTCCGAGGAACAGGGCCAGGACCAGGAGGGCGTACAGCCGGTCGCCGGCCGCAGCGTCGAGCAACATGTGAGCCTGGCCCACGGTCAGACCCCGGTCGATGCCATAGCGCGGTGTCGAAACCTGCACGAGCTTGGCGACGTTGCGCCGGATCAGTTCCTCGCGGACCGCCGCTTGCAGCGCGTTGCGCAGCACCGCGTGAACGACCTGGACCTGACGCTTCGAGGGACGTCGTTCGCAGCACCGGCCGACCGCGCAGCAGCGCCGCTCCCCCGCCGGACGCGCGGCGTCTCTCCCCCGCTCGCAGCACAGGCAGGTGTTCTCAAGTCGCCGGATGAACTGCCGGACCTCTGCCGCCGTCAGCTTGTTCAGCCGTTTCTTGCCGAGCCCCGGCACGAGGTAGATCCGAACGGCCTTCTCGTACGTGACGTAGGTGTTCGGCTGCCGGTTCGGCTTCACCGTGCCGTCCAGCCACGCCAGCAGGAACCGGCCGACCGTCCACCCGGTCGCGTCCGCGGGGATGCCCTGATCGGAGTTGGCCTGTAGCTCGGTGAGCTTGCCGCGGACGACCTCTTCCGACTTGCCGTAGACCGGCCGCCGTTTGGTGGTGCCGTCGGGCATGAGGACGTAGGCCGCGCCGACCCACATACCGTCGGCACGCTGGTAGATCGAGCCCTGTCCGTTGGCACGCTTCGTCCGTTCCTTGCGGGTCTTGCGCCGGCCGTTCGTGGGGGCGTCGTCGTTGGCGGGCATGGTGAGCGTGGCTCCTTGCCGAGAGATGGGGTGGGCTCGCCCCCGGGGCCGGTCGCGGGGTGCGGTGTCGGCCCAGGACGAGATGCCCCCCGTTCCTCCGGCGAGGCGATGGTCTTCCGGCCGCGACGGAGGAACGGGGAGAGCGACAGTGGGTTACGACGTCGCGTGTGCCGCCGCAGGGTCGGGCGGGTTCGTCTCGCCGGCCGGGACGGTTGCCGGATGTCCGGGGACCAGACGGAAGATCAGGACTGCGTCGACGTCGCCGAAGTGCTCGGTGAAGAAGGCGGCCGGCGGCAGCGTGGTGAGCAGCGCCACCAGGTCGCCGATGTCCGCGCCGGGGCGGAGGGTGAGTTCGTGCTCGCCGTTGTGGTCGACCCGGGCGGAGATGAGCGGATGGTCGTCGTCGGGGGTGCGCCATGAGCCGTGTGGGCCGGACGAGAAGATAGGCATCAGGATCTCGCTCCTGGTGATGTCAGGGTGGGGTCTCAGGTCCCGGCCGGGTGTTGGTAGCACCCGACCGGGACCGCTTCGATTGCCGAGCGGATGGGCGCGCTGATGGTGGTCCGCGAGCCTGTGCGTGGCGTCGTTTGCCGGTCACGCGGCTTCTCCTTCGCCGCGCAGCCGATCGACGTAGGCGAGGACCGCGGCGCGGGGAACACGGCGGGACCGGCCGATCTGGACCGCCTCAAGGCGGTTGGCTCGGATCAGGTCATAGACGGTCGTCCGGCCGACGCCAAGCAGGGCCGCAGCTTCGTTGACGGTCAGCAAGAGCTTGTGCACGGGTCTCTCCGAGGACTCGCGGGGTCAGAGGTCACGCGGCATCGGGGAGCGGTGGGCCGGTTGCCGGAAGCCCATCGGCAGCGGCGGCCCGCGCGGCGTCGAGCTGCGCCCGCCAGGCGTGACGTTGCGCGACCGCGTGCAACAACAGATGCTCACGGCGAGGTGCCGCCGGGTCGCCGGGCCGCAGGAGCTGCCAGACCATCCGGGCCGGGTCAGACTCGCCGTCGGGTGCGGCCGGGCCGGTCCCGGTGGCGCCGAGGGTTTCGAGCTGCTGGCGGATGAACGCGACCCGGTCGTGTCGGTGGTCGGTGAGGGTCTTGCCGGACCAGCGCCGCGAGACCAGGACGCGCCGGCCGCCGAAGCCGAGGGTTTCCCGCCGGTGGACCTTGCCCTTGCACCGTCCCGGGACCAGTCCGGGGCGGGTGTTGCGGGGTTGGATGCCGTAGCGCAGCCAGTTCGCGCAGGTCGGGGAGCACGGTTCGTGGCGCAGCGCGTCGGTGAGCCGGTCGACGTGGCGTCGTTGCGGGTCGCTGGCGATGTCGTGGCAGGCGTCAAGACCGCGGTGCGGTCCTGCGCCGCGCGACGGCTGCGCGCGGCCGTAAACGGCCGTGCTCGCCGGTGCGTCGCCAGCCCACACCGCGCAGACGATCCCCCGGATGTTCGAGCAGGGCCGCCGGTCGACAGCCTTGGGGGGAGGGCAGCCATGGCACGACAAGCCCGACCCGGGGACGTACCGCCGCGCACGCTGGGTGGCAGAACAACGAGTAGGGGGCACGCCAGCGCACAGCCGGGAGACTGGACCAGGGCGCTTCGCTCTCCGGACAGCCCGACCGCCCGGCCTGCCAGCGGCGAGACCGTCTGTGGTTGCTGTGCGTAAGATCTTCTATCGTCTCGCCCTCAATGCATCTGCCTCTTCTTCGGCCGTCAGCGCCTCCTCCCGCCGACCCAACCCGGACAGCCAGATACCGAGGTTGGTCAGGGATCGGGCGAGGTCGGGTTCGAAGGCGGCCGGGTTCGCCGCAGCCAACCGGCGGTAGATCTCCACCGCCTGCTCGGTCGCC